>CAYVOE010000253.1:0-7681 GCA_964452795.1 uncultured Nitrospiraceae bacterium | reverse complement strand
TTCATCACCGACATCAACAACCCGGCGGCCGGCGCCAAGGCCCAGAGCATGCTTCCGATTTTGTGGGACGCCTGGGCCCAGAATCGCTACGATGCCTACCCCTCGGGCAACGTGGTGCTCTATTTCAACCACGTGCCGGGCGGCTCCAACGTGCTGTATATGGACGGCCACGTGGAGTTCATTCGGTTCAACGAGAAGTATCCCATAGCGACCTACGACGACCCGAATTTCGCCAGTTACTGGTTCGGCCGGTCCATGTACCACAGCGCCGGCATGGGATGACAGAGGAGTCTTGACGGGTTCCGACGCGGCGGCCGCCGTTGAGCGGCTCCGTCGTCGGGCCCGAAGAGCATATAGGAAATCGGCGGAGATCGACGAGCGATCTGCGGCGAATCACAGGACGTGTGTGAATTTATAGCGCCACAACAGGGGGTAAGCGCCGAATTAGTCGCGGCGCATCGGCGACGGCTTGCGTGCGAGCCGCGGGCCGGTCGGGACGATCGGGAGGTATGCCGGATTGACCATCCGGATGTTGGGGCGTTTCGCGTCGACGCCGTGCAGCGACGCCAGGGGTCGGTTCCCTCGAACCGACAGCGGAAATTTACCGGGCCCCGGGAGGAGATCGAGCGTGTGCGGTTGGATGGGTGCCCTGTGCGGGGCCGTGGTGATTGGCTCTGCCTTCGCGCAGGGAGCAGCGGACGGTGCGGCAGCGCCGGACGGTTTTGGCGTGGACGTCGGACGGTTCGCGCAGGTGATGGCTTTTGACCCCGAACGCCGGGACGGCGTCCGGGCCAGCCGCGTCGAGGCCTTTCCGGTCGAGGACCTGTTCCTCGGGACCGAACTGGCGCCGGATGCTTCCGGCGCCTACGAAGTGCGGCCTGTCGAAGGCGCCGGGGCGAGCATCGGGCTCCGGTGGAGCGCGCCCCGTCGGCTGAAGCGGTTGGAGCTTGTCTGGGCGGACCCCGCCGCTGCGCCTTCGCCCTCTGACGCCGAGGTGCAGGGTTGGATCGGGAAGACGTGGTGGCAGGGCGAGTGGAAAACCCTGTCGGGCGAGATTGAGGCGAGTGAAAACGGCTGGGCGATCACGCTGGAGGGTTCCGACAACGCGGATCTCGAGAAGGGCCTGTTGAAAGTCCGGTGGGTATTGCCCGCGTCAAACGCCCCCTTGCGCGTTGCCCGGTTGTCCGCCTATACCGACTCCCAATGGTTGGAATCCGACTTCTCGCTGCAAATGAAGGAGGCGAACGCCGGCGAACGGGCCCGGGTGTCGATGTACAACGGCGAGATCGTCACCGCGGAAGGTCCGCGTCTCGACGCCGACTGGGATACCGCGACGCCCCTGCGGCTGACCGTCCGTCACAGCGAACCCGCCGAGTGGAAATCGGATCGGACGATGATCCGCGTTGAATGGCCCGAGCGCGCGCTGACCGTCGCCGTGGACGACCTGCTGGAGGAGCCCTGCATCTACGTCCGCGAGGCGGGCCTGTTCGCCGTACGCGAGCCCGCTCCCGTGACCCTCGAGGAGTACGAGGCGCAGATCGCCGACCGCAAGACGGTTCTGGCGAAAGTCCGGGAGATGCCCGACCAGCGGTTCGAGTCCGTCTTTGAATTGATCTACAACCCCGAGCAGGACGGCGGTCCCCTCATGCTTTCCCTCGCCTGCGACAACGACAAGTTCGTCTTGCAGAACGGGAAACGGTTGCTCCTGTCCCTCCCCGACGAATTGAAATGGGTGACCTATCCCGAAGGGACCATTCGACGCCCGCAGGCGGGCAAAGTAGTGGCCTTCGAACCCTTCCAGTTCCACCCCGTATTCGGTTCGGGCGAGCCCGAGACGGTTCGACGGGGCCTTCACGGCGGGTGGTACCCGATCCACGAGCGGCGGGTCGAGGACAGCGGGGTGGCCTACGAGCAGCGGACCTACGTGGCCCCCTACGGGGAGGACGATTCCGGCGAACGGTCGCTCTGCGTCTCGGCTTTCACCCTGGCTCCGACCGGTGAAGAGGCCGCCGATGCCTTGCTGAAACTCGTCTTTCAGGCCGACGCCGAAGAGGAACGCCCGGCTGAAATTGTTCGTCGCGGCGACCGGCTGACGGTGGAAGCCGACGGCAAGCTGCAGGCGGCCGTGGATCTCGCGGCGATCGCGCCCTTGAACGTCGAAGTGCAGGACGGTGTCGTGACCCTTTCCGGCGAGCTGCCCGCGCAGGCGGAAGCGCGCTGCGTCGTCTACTTCCCGGCGTGGGACATGACGGCCGACGAAGCCGATTCCCTCGCCGACGACGCGGGACTGCTGCAGGCGACGATGGCGCACTGGGACGCCGCCCTCGCGCCGGCCCTCCAGGTGAGCATCCCCGAGCCGATGCTGCAGAACGTCATCCGGGCCTCCCAGGTCCATTGCCTCATCGCGACGTACACCGAGGAAGGCGGCGCCCTCGCGCCCTGGGTGTCGAGCATGTGGTACCAGGCCCTCGAGAGCGAGTCGAACTCCATCATCCGCGGCATGGACGCCCTCGGCCACACCGATTACGCCCGGCGGTCGCTCGACTATTTCGTGCGGATGTACAGTCCCGAAGGCCTGCTCACCACGGGCTACACCCTCATGGGCACGGGCTGGCACCTCTGGACGCTGGGCGAGCACTACGAACGGACGCGCGACGCCGAGTGGCTCGAAGGAATCGCCCCCGAGGTGGCCCGGGTCTGCGCGTGGATCGTCGACCAGCTCGAGAAGACCCGGAAACTGGACGTCCACGGCGAGAAGGTGCCGGAGTATGGCCTCATGCCGCCCGGCGTGATGGCGGACTGGGAGCCCTACGCCTATTATTATTGCCTCAACGGCTATTACAATGCGGGACTTCGCCACGCCGCCGAAGCGCTGGCCGACATCGGACACCCCGACGCGCCGCGCTTCCTCGAGGCCGCCGACGCCTTCCGCGAAGAGATTCGCCGCGCCTATGCCTGGACCCAGGAGCGCTCGCCTGTGCTGCCCCTGCGCGACGGCACCTGGGTGCCCGCCTACCCGTCTCAGCTCTATGCCTTCGGTCCCACGGACCACTATTACCCCGGCGAAGGCTGGGCCTGGGTGTACGACATCGAGCTGGGAGGCCACCAGTTGGTGCCTCAGGGCGTCCTCGATCCCGCGAGTCCGTCGGTCGCGTGGATGATGGACCACATGGAAGACTTCCCCTTTACGGCCGAGGGCTGGTTCCAGTTCCTCACGGAAGAGGCCAAGAGCGACTGGTTCAACACGGGCGGATTCTCGAAGGCCCAGCCGTACTACACGCGGAACGCCGAGATCTACGCCATGTCGGACGACCCGAAACCGTTCATCCGGTCCTACTTCAACACCGTCCCGAGCCTGTTGAACCGCGAAGATCTGTCGTTCTGGGAGCATCCCAAGGGGCTGGGCGCGTGGAACAAGACCCACGAGACCGGATACTTCCTGCACCAGACGCGGATGATGCTCGTCCAGGAACACGAGGACGAGCTGTGGCTGGCTCCCTACATCACCAACAATTGGCTGAAGGACGGCATGGAGGTGAAGGTCAGCCAGGCGCCGACTCGGTTCGGTCCGGTGGCCTACCGCATCGTGTCCCACGCGAACGAGGGCCGGATCGAGGCGATCGTCGAGCCGCCGACCCGGCAGGCGCCCGAAACAATCGTCATACGACTCAGGCATCCCGAGGGCAAGAGCATCCGTTCCGCGGAGGTCTCGGGCGCTCGGGATTACAGCGTCGACACCGCCGGCGACTGCATCCGCATCGTGCCGGCGGGCGAGTCTATCGGTGTTACGGCCTACTATTGAGGAGGGATTGATCAGGAGAGAACGGTGACCGGCCGATGCGGGGCAAGAGCCCCTTCATCAGCGTCGGAACTACTCAAGGAACGTCAGTGCGTCAGTCGGATCGGCGTGCCTGCCGCGAGCGTCGGCAGGCGGGCAGAACTTGGGCCGCGCGGGAGTTGCAGCGGCCGGGTCGAATGGAGGAACGAAGGGCATGAGAATTCGATCGTCCACAGGTCTTGGCTTGGGCGGGATCCTATTGTCCCTATGGGCCGGCATGGCGGGAGCGCAAGGCATGGCATCAAACTCGTCAGGTGAAGCATTAGCCGACCTTATGGTGTTTCACAGCCAGGGATGGGGCGCGCTGGGCGTCGATACAGCCGCCTACGCCCCCGGCACCGAACCGCAGCCCCTGCGCATCCAGGACAAGACCTACGATTCGGGGCTCGGCACCCATGCGCCCGGCGAGCTCGTGTTGCTCCTCGACGGGCAGTACCTCGCCTTCGAAGCGGAGGCCGGCGTCCAGTGGCAGGGCGGCCAGAGCGGCAGCGTCGTCATGCAGGTCTTCGCGGATGACAAGAAGGTCTTCGACAGCGGCCTCTTGAAGGAGACGTCGGCGCCCGTGCCGGTGAAGGTGAACGTCAAAGGCGTCACCGAGCTCCGGCTGGTGGCGACGGACGGCGGCGACGGGATGACCTGCGACCTGGCGAACTGGGCCAACGCCCGGCTCCAGCCCGACCCCGACGCCAAGAACGTCGAACCCGGCGTCGACGTGGACCTGGCTCCCTTCGCCACCGTGCGGACCTGGGACCCCGCCCGCGTCGAAGGCACCACGGCCAATCGGCTCGAGCCCATTCCCGCCGACGAACTGTTTCCCGGCGACGTGGTTCGCCCCGCCGCCGACGGGACCTATGAAGTGCCGAAGGCCGCGGATGGCCGGGGCTGCATCGGCATCGAGTGGCTCGAGCGTCGGCGCCTGAAGCGCCTCGAGCTGGTGTCGCCCGAAGGCGCGCCGGCCGTCAAGCCCGCCGAGGTCCAGTACTGGGAAATGGGCCGCGAAGGCGGGTCGCCCGGCGGTTCGCGGTGGCAGGGCCGCTGGCAGCCGCTGAAGGGCGAGGTCTCGGTGGAAGGCAACCGGTGGTCGATGACTCCCGACTGGAGCGGCACGCCGGAAGCGCGTACCGGCACCCTCAAGGTGCGCTGGATCTTCCCGACGGCGAACGAGCCCGTGCGCGTCGCCGCCATTCGGGCCTACTCGAAATCCCGCTTTGAGACCGCCGATCTGACCGTGCGCCTCGAGAACGCCCCCGCGGGCGCCGAAGGCACGGTCGAGATCTACAACGGCGTCGTCGAGGGCCTGGACGGCACCAGGACTACCTGGAAGCTCAACGAGCCGCTGAAGCTGAAGGTGCGCTACGCGCCGGCCCGTACCTGGCAGTTGGCCGATCGCACCGTCCTGCGCTTCACCCTGCCCAACGCCGCCTTCGGCGTCGCCGTGGACGACGTGGTCGGCGATGGACCGGTCTACGTCGAGCACGCCGGCCTGCTGGTGTCGACGGGCACGCAGACGCAGGACCCCGCCGAGTACCGCCGGTCCCTGGCCGACCGGAAGACGATCCTGGAAGAAGTGCGCACCATGCCCGACCAGACGTCGACCCAGGCCATGGAGCGGGTCTACCGGCCCGAGGCGAGCTGGGGTCCCACCATGCTGTCGCTGGCCAACGATAACCGCAAGTTCGTCGTCGAGCGCAACGGCAACATCAGCTTCGACAACGATCCCGCGGCGTTCAACCACATCGAGAACCAGAGCCTGCCCCACCCCTACACCTGCAGCGTGAAGGTGTCCTTCGGGAACGACGCGCCCGAGAACATCCGGCGTCGTTACGATCTGGACTGGTATCCCGTGCCCGTCACCGAGCGGACCCACAACGGCATCACCCTGCAGCAGCGGACCTTCGTGGCACCCCTCGGCGAGGCCAAGGCCGGTGCACCCGTCTGGCTGCGTGACCGTGCCCTGGGCGTGGCCGAGTTCACGGCGCTCAACCTCGGCGACGAGACCGCCACGGCGTCCTTCGCCCTCTCCATCACCGACACTCATCCGGAAGACGTGCCGACCCGCGTGCGCCTCGACGGCCGCCGCGCCATCGTCGAGAAGGGCGACGACCTGCTGGCCGTGGTCGAGTCGGTCCATACCATCCTGGACCTGTCGGTCGAGGATCAGGCGATTCGGGTCGAAGGCGCGCTGCCGGCCGACGCCGACGCCCGCTGCGTGGTCTATCTGCCCCGGTGGGACAACGCCCGCCTGGAAGATCTGCCGGCGGCGGACGCCACGGAAGACCTGGCCCGGGCCACGGTGGACTACTGGAAGGCCGTCATGGCCGAGGGCATGCAGGTCGAAGTGCCGGATGCGTTGCTGAACGACATCATCCCCGCGTCGGTCATGCATTGCATGCTCGCCGGCCGCAACGACCGCGGCGAGACCATCGCCCCCTGGATCGGGTCCATCAACTACGGCCCCCTCGAGAGCGAGGCCCACTCCGTCATCCGCGGCATGCAGGCCATGGGCTACGAAGATTTCGCCCGGCGCGGCCTCGACTACTTCATCGAGCGCTACAACGAGGAAGGTTACCTGACCACGGGCTACACGGTCATGGGCACCGGCTGGCACCTCTGGACCCTCGGCGAGTTCTACGAGCTCACCAGGGACGAGGAGTGGCTCCGCCGGAACGCGCCCGAGATCGAGCGGGTCTGCCGTTGGGTGATGGAGCAGCGCGAGAAGACCAAGAAGCTCGACGACCGCGGCGAAAAGCTGCCCGAATACGGCCTCATGCCTCCGGGCGCCATGGCCGACTGGGAGACCTTCAGCTACTACTTCTACATGAACGGCTACTACCATGCCGGGCTCCAGGCCGCCGGCGCGGCGCTCCGCGACATCGACTGGCCCGGCGCGCAGGAGATCCTCGACAACGCGGCCGAGTACCGCGAAGAGATCCTGCGGGCATTCCGCTGGGTGCAGCAGCAGGCCCCCGTGTTCGCCCTGCGCGACGGTACCTGGGTCCCCGAATACCCGACCCACGCTTACTCGCCGGCCCCCATCGAGAACCTCTACGTCAACGAGGACTTCGGTCGGAGCTGGTGCTACGACGTCGAGCTGGGCTCCCATCACCTGGTGCCCATGGGCGTGCTGCCCGCCGATTCCGTCGAGACCGACTGGATGATGAACCACATGGAAGACGTCCAGTTCCTGCGCGACGGGTGGTTCTACTACCCCTCCGAGGAATCGCAGGCGGACTGGTTCAACCTCGGCGGATTCGCCAAGGTCCAGCCCTACTACGCGCGCACCGGCGAGGTCTACGCCATGCGCGACGACGTCAAGCCCTTCGTCCGGACCTACTTCAACTCGGTCATTTCCCTGTTGAACCGCGAAGACCTGTCCCTGTGGGAGCACTTCGTCAACGGTGCCTACAACAAGACCCACGAGACCGGTTACTTCCTCCACCAGACCCGGTTAATGTTCGTCCAGGAACGGGGCAACGAGCTGTGGCTCGCGCCGTTCATCACCTACAACTGGCTGCAGGACGGCATGCGCGTGGCCATTCGGCAGGCGCCCACGTTCTTCGGCACCGTGGCCTACGAGATCGTGTCGCGCGTCGGCGAGGGACGGATCGAGGCGCGGATCGAGCCGCCGCAACGGACCCAGCCCGAAGCCATCGTGATTCGGCTGCGTCATCCGGAAGGCAAGAAGATCCGGTCGGCCGAGGTGACGGGCGCCAAGGAGCACACCATCGACGCCGAGAAGGACTGCATCCGCATCGTGCCCGCGGGCGGAACCATCACGGTCCGCGCGCAGTATTGAAACACGGAAAGGAATATCCGTCATGAGCGATGAAAAACTGGCCATCG
>CAYVOE010000252.1:0-7698 GCA_964452795.1 uncultured Nitrospiraceae bacterium | reverse complement strand
CTCGCCGATGACCAGCGGGCCGGCCTCGGACTCGTTGCTGTGGCGGCGCCGGCGCGGTCCTTCCGCGGCGTCGGAGCGGATCCGGCTCCCGTGGGAAGCCGCCCTCGAGCGGCTGGACGCGCTCAAGGCCCGCGACTGGACCGGCCCGGAAGGGACCGACGGGTATTACGTGGAGCTTTCCGACATCCTGCGCCGGTACATCGAGGAGCGGTTCCAGATCCACGCCCCCGAGCAGACCACGCCGGAGTTCCTGGCGGAGGCCTCCCGGGCGGGCGTGTTCAGCGACGAGCATCAGCGGCTCCTGGCCGGCGTCCTGCGCCATTCCGACCGCGTGAAATTCGCCCGCTACACGCCGGAACCGGCGGACATGGACTGCGACTTCAACGACGTTCGACGGTATGTCGAAGAAACGACGCCCCGACCGGCGGAAGAGGAGGCGGCATGAGCCTGTTTCAGCCCTTCCTGTTCACGCGCCTGATGAACCCGGAGCTGTTGGCGCTCCTGGCGGGGGTCGCGGTGCTGCTGGCGGCGGAACTGACGGCCCGGGCGCCCGGCGTCATGCACGTGTCCACGGGCGAGACCCTGGCCCGCATCGCCGGCCGGCGCGGGTTCGGTCGACACCTGCCGGCCCTCCTGCGGGCGACGGGGCTCGTCTTGCTGGTCTTCGCCCTGGCGCGGCCGGTGCGGGGCCTCGAGATCCGGACGGACCACGCCGAGGTGGTGGACGTGATGCTGTGCGTCGACGTGTCGGGCAGCATGAAAGCCATCGAGGTGGGGAGCAACGGGCGTCCCCTGACCCGGCTCGACATGGCGAAATCGGCCGTGCGCGATTTTATCGAAGACCGCAAGGCCCGGGCGGAGGATCGCTTCGGCCGGGACCGGCTGGGCCTGGTGCTGTACGCGGCCTACGCGTGGACCCAGTGTCCGCTGACCCTCGACTACGGGATCCTGGAGCACGAGCTCGACCGGGCCGAGATCGACGAGACCGACCGGCGCAAGCAGGGGACGGCCATCGGGTCTGCTCTCGGTCTGGCCGTCAGCAAGCTCCGGAAATCCGAGGCCAAGACGAAGGTTATCGTGCTCCTCACGGACGGCATCAACAACAGCGGCGAGCTGGACCCCATCACGGCGGCGGGCGTGGCCCGGGAGTACGGCATCCGGGTGTACACCATCGGCGCCGGAAGCCAGGGCACGGTGCTGGTGCCGTCGTCGCTGTTCAGCAACGCCTATTCGCCCCAGCAAGTGCCCATCGACGAAGAGACCTTGAAGCGCGTGGCCGACATCACGGGCGGGCGCTTCTTCCGCGCGCCGGACCTGGAATCGCTCGAGCAGGCCTACGAGGAAATCAACCGGCTGGAACGGACCGAGATCGAGGTGCCGGATTACTACGACTATGAAGAAGGCTTCGTGCCCTACGCCCTGGCGGGCGCGGGGCTGGTACTGGCGTCCATCCTGGGTCGGCGCCTGTGGTTCGACCCCATACCATGAAGAACGGCATGAGGACAGCCTCCTATCGGAATAAACCGGGCGTAGGGGCCGGAGGCGGCCGCCGATGACCTTCGCCATCCCGCCCGATCGACTGATTTTCTGGGCCGTCGCGGCCGTGGCGGCGCTGGCGGCCCTGGGCCTTGCGCTGCGCATGCTCGACGGGCAACGCCGTCGCCGGCTCGATGCCTTCGTGCGGGCCGACCTGGCCCCGCGGCTCCTGGCGGGATACGACGCCCGGATGCGGCGTCCCCTGACGTGGCTGACGCTGGCCGGTTTCGTCTTCCTCATCGTGGCCGTGGCCCAGCCCCACTGGGGGGCCTCGCTGGAAGAGGTGCGGCAGCACAGCCGCGACGTCATCGTGTGCCTGGACACGTCCGAGAGCATGAACGCCGAAGACATACGGCCCAATCGGCTCGAGCGGGCCAAGCGCAAGATCGCCCTGCTGCTGGATCGGGCCCCCGGCGACCGGTTCGGGCTGGTGGCCTTTTCGGGCGGGGCGGCCCTGCAGTGCCCCCTCACCCTCGACCATGCCTATTTCCGCGCCGTCCTCAACGCCGTGGATACGAACACCATCACCCGGGAAGGGACGGACATCGCGGCGGCCCTCGAGGAGGCGGTGGCAGCCCTGCGGGAGGAAGACGAACGTTCCACGGCGCGGTCGCGGGAGGCCCGGGCCATCCTCTTGATCTCCGACGGCGAGAAGGGGGAATTCTCGGACGAAGGCGGCGACGATCCCGTGACCGCCGCGGCCCGGGAAGCGGCGGCCCACGCCCGGATCTACGTCATGGGCGTAGGTGACCCGGCGGGCGCGGAGGTGCGGCGGCCCGCGTGGATGAACCGCTTCGTGCCCTTCGCCGAGATGAACCGGACCCACCTTTCCCGGCTGGACGAGGAACTCCTCTCCCAGATCGCCCTCATCGGCGACGGCCGCTACGTTCGGTCCACGGCGGACGACTTCGACCTCAACCAGGTCCTGGCGCATCTGCGGGGATTGGCCGGTCGCGACGTCGAGGGCGAGGTGCGGCGCCGGTACATCAACCGTTACCAATGGTTCCTGGGAGCGGCCCTGGCTTGCTTCGCCGCGGAGGGCCTGTGGCTGGCGGTTCTGCCCTGGCTGCGCCGCCGCCGTCTGCGTCGGCGGGAGCCTCGAGGGGAGGCCCAGCATGCGTAGGTGGGCGGTGCTGGCATGGATCGCGGCGGCGGGAATTGCGCAAGCCGGGGCGGCGGACCTGGCCGACGCGGTCGAGCAGGGGAACGCGCTGCTGCGGGCGGGCCAGAGCGAGGCCGCCCTCGAGGCCTTCGTCCGGCTTCAGGCGGAAAACCCCGACTCGGCGGAAGTCCTCCTGGGTCTCGGAAGCGCCCTGTACCAGGAGGGGCTTCGTGCGGCGGAATCGGGCGGTCCGGAAGAGGCCCTGGAACGTTTCCGCGAGGCGGAGGCCTCTTTTTCCAAGGCCCAGGCCCTGGGCGACGAGGCCGTGGACCGGCTCGCGGGCTACAACCGGGCCAACGCGACGGCCCAGATCGCCAAGCAGTTGCCGGCGATGGGCGAGCGCGAGGCGGCCGTGGACGCCCTTCGCGGCGCCATGGAGCGCTACGAGGGGTTCCTGCGGACCCATCCGGGCCATCCCCAGGCCCAGCAGAACCTCGACCACGTTCGATACACGTTGAAACTGCTTCTCCAGGACCCGCCGCCGCAGGAATCGGAGCCGGAACCCCAGGACAACTCGGAGAACCCGGAGGAGCAAGAGCAGGATCAACAGCAGCAGCCGTCGTCGGGAGAAGAGGAAGAAGAACAGGATCAGTCGTCTCAGTCGGAGTCGGAGTCTTCCGACGAATCCCGGTCGGACCCGTCGCAGCCTCAGCCGTCGGAAGGATCATTGGATCGGCCGCCGTCGCAAGACCCCTCTGACGAAGCGGAACGGGAGGATCCCGACCGCCGGAACATCGAGGCCCTCCTCGAGTCGCTCGAGGACCAGGACCGGCAGGAGCAGCAGCAGCTCCGGCAGTCGCCGCGAGAGAACCGGCTGCGGGAGGACTGGTGGTGACGAGGCGGTTCGTCGCGATCCTGCTGGCGGTCCTGCCGGGCGCGCTCCTCGGAGACGCCGCCGCGGACGGGCCGACGGTGACCGTCCTCTCAGACGCCGACGAGGTCGAGGTGGGGCAGCCCTTTACGCTTCGCATCCGGGCGGAAGGACGCACGGTGGGTGAAGTGCGCATTCCCACCGAGCTGGACGGCCTGACGATCGATCCGCGCCCGCGGCGAAACTTCGCCAGCATGGTCCTGAGCAGCTCGGGCGGGATGACCACCGTGCTTGAACGGGACTACTCGGCCCGCGCCCTCCGCCCCGGCACCCACACCCTTCCGCCGCTGGAGATCGAGGTGGACGGCGCCTTTCAGAAAACCGAGGCCATTGCGATCACGGCGGTGGCCCGCGGCGAGGGCGCTCGTGCCGACGCGCCCGTGGCCCGGCCCCATCCGCCGGAGAACGTGCTGCGCCTCGAAGACGTGGCCTACGTCGAAACCCGGGTGGACAAGCGCGAGGCCTACGAGGGCGAGCCCATCCTGTTGACCCTCGAGCTGGGCCGGCTGGACCGGCAACAGGTCGACATCCAGGGGATCGACCGGGGCCTGATGCCGCCCACGACGGAAGGGTTCTACGCCATCCCGCGACTGCCCGTGCCGTCGCGCACCGACGAGGCGAAGACGCGCAACGGCCACCGCTACCGCGTCACCCAGTACCATCAGATCCTGTTTCCCACCGAGTCCGGCCGCCTCACCGTCGGTGCGTGGGACTGGTACGGCACGGCGCGGATCATCGCGGCTCCCTACGGCATCCGATACGAGGACCTGGCCCTTTCGGCGCCGGCCATTGAGATTCGCGTCAAACCCCTGCCTCACCCCAAGCCCGAGGGGTTTCGGGGCGCCGTGGGGCGGTTCACCCTGCACGGGGAGGTGTCGCCGCGCCAGGTCGACCAGGGCATGGCGGTGAAGCTCCTGATCCGGGTCATCGGCGAGGGGAACCCCGACGCCATCGGTGAACCCGTGATCCCGGCCGTCGACGGCGCCCAGGTGGGCGAACCGGCCAAAGAGGTGAGCCGCATCAACGACCGCGACGGCCTGGTCTTCGAAAAGAGTTTCAACTATCCCCTGGCGGCGACCGAAGCGGGAGACCTGCACATTCCGCCGGTGACCTTCACCTACTTCGACCCCGCCGCGGAGGAGTACCGGACCGAATCGGTGGGGCCCTTCGAGGTGGAGGTGCTGCCGACGGAGGAGCCCTCGGAACGGGTGATCGTGGACGCCGACACGCCCTACGGCGGCATGAGCGAGGAAGACGAAGTCCTTCGGGCCATGGTGACGGATCCGGGCGTGCTGCGCCCGATGCGGGGCACCGTCTGGACCTGGGGCCTGCTCTACGGGTCGCCGCCTCTGGCCTACGCCCTGCTGACGGTGGCGGCGCGGCGGCACCGGCGCTTCGCCAACGACGAAGGTTACGCCCGGTCTCAGCGCGCCCGAGGCCGGGGTCGCCGCCGGCTCGACGCGGCGCCGCAGGCCCCGGAACCGGCCGAGGCCCTGTACCACGCGCTGACGGGCTACCTGGCGGACAAGTGCGGCGTGCCCGAGGCGGGGCTGACCTCCTACGACGCCGGCCGACTCCTCGAGGCCCGGGCCGTCGAGCCGGGGCTGGCGGAAGGGTATCTGCGCATCCTGCGGGCTTGTGAACGGGCCCGGTTCGGCGGAGGCCCCCTGTCGGCGGAAGAGGTCGACGCCATGACCCACGCGGCCTACATCCTCTTCGACCGGCTCGAGCGGGATCTGTCGGAGGGCGCGTCATGATCGCGGGCCTCCTCCTGCCGCTGCTGGTGGCGATCAATCCGTATAATGCCACCTTCGACCGGGCCGCCGAGGCCCATCGCGCGGGAGATCCGGACCTGGCCATCCGGTTGTACGAGCAGCTCGTGGGGGAAGGCGTGGCGAACGCCGCCGTGTTCTACAACCTGGGGAACCTGTACGCGGAGCGCGGCCGGCTCGGGGCGGCGATCGCCCAGTACGAGCGGGCCCTCCAACAGGCGCCCCGCTTTGATAACGCGGGCCACAATCTGCGAAAATGCGTGAGCGAGACGAGAAGGCATCTTGATCGGCCGGCATCGACGGCCGGGCAGGAGCGGGTATTTTTCTGGCATTCCGCAATCCCTCCGGGAACCTCCCGCGCGTTGGCGCTGATCTCCTGGTTCGCCCTGTGGATACTGTTGGGATTGCGACAGCTTTGCCCCTGGCGATACCTGCGGCGCGGCGCGGCGGCAGCGGCCGTCCTGGCGCTGGTCTTCGGCGGTACGGCCTGGACCCAGGCCCATCCCACGCCTCGGGCCGTGATCGATCGGGACGATGTGCCCGTCCGCGCCGAGGCTCGGGACGATTCCGAGGCGCGGTTCCGCTTCTACGAGGGTGACCGCGTGCGGATCGAGCGAAACGACGAGGGGTGGGTCCTCGTTGAAACGGCGCTCGGCGAGCGGGGTTGGGTCCGATCCGAGGACCTCATTCCGGTGGGGCCGCCCTTCACGCGGCCGGCCGAGCGGCCGTCCGATTCGCCGCGGGCCCGTGCCGCCTCCGCGGCCCCTGTCGAAGCGCCGGAGACGCGATCTTGAGCACACGGTTCGAACAACTGGTCAAACTCGCCCAAGCCGAAGAGAAGAGCTTCGCGGCCTTTTCCCGACAGGAATGCCTCCGAGCGGCCCGTGAGTATACCCTCCTTCGCCGCGCCGAGATCCGGGCCCGCCACGACGAGGGCGAATCGGGCGGAAACGTGGTGCGCATGCTCTCGGAAATGGCCGACACGGTGGTGCGCGGCGCCTTCCGGTTCGCCGTACACAGCGCCCGGCACCGGCGCGCGGCGCTGGCGCGGATGGCGGTATGCGCCCTGGGCGGCTACGGCCGTGCCGAGCTGTGCCCCTACTCCGACCTCGACGTCTGCCTGCTCCACGAGGGCACCGACGAAGACCAGATCGAGACCCTCAGCACGTACCTGGTGCCCTTCCTGTGGGACACGGGTTTTCGCGTGGGCCACACCGCCCGCAGCCTCGACGAGGCCGTCGAATGGGCCCGCAAAGACACCATCGCCTTCACCAACCTGCTCGAGGGCCGGTTCGTGGCGGGCAACAGCATGTCCTTCGCGCGGCTCAAGATGTCGGTGCGCGAGATCCAGTTCGGCGGCATCGCCCGGGACTACGTGCGGGCCAAGGTGCACGAGCGCACCGCCGGCATCGAGAAGGGATTGGAAGACCTGTTCAACCCCGAGCCCGACATCAAACGCAACGCGGGGGGGCTGCGCGATTTCCACACGGCCTTCTGGGCGCTGATGGTGAGCTATGGCATCACCGACCTCGAGGACGCCGTGGGCCAGGGCCTCATCACGCCGGAGGAGCACCTCGAGCTGGTGGATGCGCTGGACTTTCTGTGGCGCGTCCGGAACGAGCTCCATTTCCGGGCCGGAAAGACCCAGGACCGCCTGACCTACGCGGCCCAGGCCGAGGTGGCCCGGGCCCTGGGCTATACCGCCGGAGACCAGCCCCGGATCCCCCGGTTCATGCAGGATTACTACGGCGCGGCCCGGCAATTGCGCCGGTTTCTGCTCAGCGCGGCGAAGATCTGCAACTACCCGGCGGCGGGCGTGCTGGTGGACGCTCCCGGACCGACCCGGTCCCACATCGTGTCGCGCGACGGCGAACTGCAAATCGCCACCACCGACGAGAACTGGTTCAGCCAGAACCCGGCCCGCCTCATGGAGGTGTTCTGGGAGTGCGCGCGGCGGCGCGAGCCCCTGAGCCGCAGCGCCGAACGCCGGGTGGCGGCCAACCTGCACCTCGTGGGCGACACCTTCCGGTCGAGCGACGTGGTCCGCCGCTTCTTCCTGGCCATCTGCAGCCGGCCCTACGAGGCGGGCTTCGCGCTGCGGCAGGCGGCCAACGCGGGCCTGCTCGAACGCTACATCCCCGAGTTCAGCGCCGTCCAGGACATCATCCGCTACGAGGATTTTCACCACTATCCGGTGGACGAGCACACCCTCCAGGCCCTCGAGGCCCTGGCCCGGCTCGAAGACGCCAAGGGACCGGTGGAACGGTGCCTGCGCGAGGCCCTCGAGCACCTGTCCGACGCCCACATCCTGATCCTGGCGATCCTGTTTCACGACCTCGGCAAGGCGGAAGGCGACG
>CAYVOE010000251.1:0-7698 GCA_964452795.1 uncultured Nitrospiraceae bacterium | reverse complement strand
CTTCCTGGGGCTGGGCGGCGGCAGCGGTCCGAAGAGCTTCCTCCGTCATTATCCGAATGTGAAGGTCGAGGTGGCCGAGATCGACCCCGTGGTGGTCGAGGTGGCCCGGAAATATTTCGCCCTGCCGGCGGATCCGCGCCTCCAGATCGTGGTCCGCGACGGCCGCGTCCACCTGCAGCGCGGTCGCGGGAACTACGACGCCATCGTGGTGGACGCCTACGCCAGCGGCCCCTACGGCGCCTACATCCCCTACTCTCTGGCCACGCGCGAGTTCTTCCGGCGGGCCTGGACCCGGCTAAACCACGGCGGCACCATCGTTTACAACGTCATCGGGGTCCAAGGCGGGGCCTATTCCGACACCGTCCGCGACATCCGCACCACCATGGGCGCGGTGTTCCAGGCCGTGTACGCCTTCCAGGCCCGGTCGAGCCTCAACACGGTCCTGGTGGGCGTCAAGCTCGACCCCGCCGCCGATGGGAAGGTCACGACGTCCTGGCCCAACGGGCCGTGGTTCCCCCATCCCCTGGGCTCCGTGCAACTTCAGAAGATGGTTCGGACATTAATAGGCTCCGGGCAGGCCCTGCCGCCGGGCCTGGACGGGCGGGTAACGCAGTTTTCCACGGTACATGCCCTGCCTTTTCGAGGTCGGGTGCTCACGGACAACTATGCGCCCGTGGACCTGGCGCCGCCGCGCCGCCGGTAGCCGACCGCAACGGCCGGGGAATGGAAGAGGGGCGCCGCGGATGTTTCCTGAGGAGAGCGGGTTCGGGTTTGCGCCGTTCCATGGGAGGCCTTAGACCCTCGACCGGGGAAGCCACACCGTCCAAAGCGCAAAACGGGTGAAAACCTATTGCGCCGCCCCAAGATATGGTGGTATCATCGGAAATTCAGTGGGAGACTCGTTATTCGGGCATCGTCGCTTCGTTGACTCCCGAGAGGGCGGAGGGCGGCGCGATCCACGGATGGGACGAGAAACGCGGAAAAGGACTGCTCCATGGACCTGATTTGGTTCGCGATCGTACACGACTGGGCCGTATTGCTCCCCATCGTGGTGTGTTCGGTTGTGACCGTGGCCGTCGCCTTTGAACGCTGGTGGTTCTACCGGCGGAACAAGCGCGACATCGTCCAATTCATCCACAAGCTGGAACGCGAGCTGTACCGCAGCCTCGAGAACGCGCATATCCTGAGCGCGCGCCTGGGCGGGGTGGTCGGCGAAGTAGCGGAAGAGGGCGTCCGGATCCTGGCCGAGCGCAAAGGTCGTTTCGAGCAGTCTTTCGACATCGCCTCCGGACTGGCGACCCGCCGGCTCGAGGCCCATCTCCCCATCCTGGGCACCATCGCGACGATCTCGCCCTACCTCGGCCTGTTCGGCACCGTGGTGCGGATCCTGCTGACCTTCGGCGAAATGTCGCAGGCGGGCGGCGGCAACGCGGCGGCGAACGTGATGTTCGGCATCGGTTCGGCGCTCATCGCGACGGCCTTCGGGCTGGGCGTGGCCATCGCGGCCGTGGCGCTCAACAATTACTTCCGCACCATCGTCAGCCGATTTGAAGACGATTTCCAGATGCTCAAGCTCCTGTTCCTGAGCATTCCGGAATCGCGCCACGAGCCCCACGCGTCGTCGGCCCACGTCGCGACGACCCACCGACCCTCGGCCCAGGTCCGTCCTGCCGTCGAGCAGGGCGGCCGGTACTAAGCGGCCATGGCGGGCGCCGGCGGACAGGGCCGCAAGGCCGTCATCGACGAGATCAACATCACGCCCCTGACGGACATCTTCCTGGTGCTGCTCATCATCATGATGGTGGTGGCGCCCATGGTCTCTCAGACGCGCAACGACATCCGTCCCCCCGAGATCCAGTCCGGCGGGGCCGTCCCCAATGAGGGGGTCACCGTCGAGGTAACGCTGGAAGGGGCCTGCTTCGTGGACGAACTCGAAGTGCCGGCCGACCAGCTCGCCACGATCCTGCGCGACAAGGCCGATTTCGCCCCGGTGAAAAAGCTCACCATCCGGGCGGACCGCGACACCAAGAACGAGATCATCATGAACATCTTCGCGGCCGCGGAAGAGGCCCGCTTCGAGAAGATCATGCTCATCGGCGAGATGGGCGCGGCCCCGGCGGCGGAGCCGGCTCCGGAGGCGGAAACGTCATGAAGACCGCGAAGAAGCCCTCCGTCATTGACGAAATCAACATCACGCCCCTGACGGATATCTTCCTGGTGCTGCTCATCATCATGATGGTGGTGGCGCCCCTCCTCGAGTATCGCCAGCTCGACATCGCCGTCGCCTCGCCCACCGAGGTGGCGGAAGAGGAAGAGAAGCCCGACGAAGAGTCGAAGACCATCGTGCTGCGCATCGACAACGCGGGCGCCTACACCGTCGACGGCGAGGCCGTGCCCCTCGACGGCCTGGTGGGGGCGATCCGGGCGAAAGCGCCGGACAAGCCCGACGGCCTGCTCATCCTCACCCACCCGGAATCGGACTTCGAAGACCTGGCGAAGGCCATGGACGCCGCGCGCCGGGCCGACGTGGTCCACCTCAACGTCGCTCCTCTCCAGTCCGCCCCATCCGACAAGAAATAGACCGGAAGCAGCGCGCTTGGCCCGTAAAATTCCCTAAGTTCAGGCGGGGCCTTCTTCGCGCAGACCGGCCGTCGCCGCCACGTCCTCCCAGAGGGGTTGCTGGGCCTTCTCGAGGAGGAAGGGCCCCAGGACGAGGAAGTGGAGGTCGGTGCGCATGAAGTGGCGGTAGGCCTCGCGGGGGGCGGTGGCGACCGGCTCGTGTTCAAAGCCCAGGGACGCGTTGGCGAGGACGGGATGCCCCGTGATCTCCTGGAAATGCCGGATCAGCCGATGCAGCAGGGGTTCCCGCCGGGCCGACACGCGGTGGACCAGCACGGTCTGGTCGGCGCCCGCCACGGCCGGCAGGTCGGAGCGGTCCAGCTCGAGCCGTTCGAAGCCCCGCAGCCTCTTCTCGCTTCGCTTCAGGGGCCGGGAGTACTCCCGGGTGAGGGGCACGGCGACGCCCATGCATCCGCTGAAATCGCCTTCCTTGAAATACTCGTCTGCGTATTCCTCGAGCACGGAGGCGCCGAGCCGGCGAAAGGCCGGGCGCTGCTTGACGCGCATGTTGACGTGATCGCGAGCGCCTCTTCGCCGGGGATCGGCGAGGATGCACCGGGCGCCCAGTCCCTGCGGGCCGGCGGCGGCGGCGCCCTGGAACCAGCCCACGAGGGCGCCCTGGGCGATGACCTCGGCGAGGCGGCGGCACATTGCTTCGGGCTCTTCGCGTCGGTACGGGACGGTCAGCTCTTGCAGGAACGACTCGAGGGCTTCGTCGGCGAAAGCGGGACCGTCGTAGCACGGCGCGGCCGCGCGGTCGGGGAGCCGGGGATGGCCGAGGACGGCGTGCCACAGGTGGAGGGCGCAGCCCACGGCGAGGTCGGCGGGCGACGGCGGCACCCAGACTTCGTCGAAGGGTCCCTCCCGCACCAGGCGGCCCACGGCGGCGGCGTTGAGGGCCACGTCGCCGGCGAAGGCGAGCCGGGTCAGGCCCGTCTCCCGGCGAAGGTACTCGGCCGCGTGGAGGAGAGCGTCCTCGAGGACGGTCTGCAGCGAGCGGGCCAGGTCCATGTGGCGGGGGGTGTAGTACCCTCCGCGAACGGGGCCTCCCACAAACTCGACGAGCCGCCCGTGAAGACGGTTGAGGTCGCCGGGGCCGCCGAGAAGCGCTTCGTGAACGCGGCACAGGCCGCGGGCGTCGCAGTCGGTCATCTCGCGCCGGATCTGGGCCGCGAACCGGGGTTTGCCGAGGATCGCCAGGTCGGCCAGCTCCCCTTCCTGCCACGGCTCGACGTAGCCCATGCGCTGGGCGAAGGCCGTGTAGAGGGTGCCGAAGGCGGCGGGATGGGGCAGACGGCCGAGTTCCTGTATCGCGTTGCCGTTCCCGACGGCGAGGGCGTACCCGGGATCCATGCGGCCGCCGTTCATGACCAGGATGGCGGCGTCTGAAAAGGGGCTCGTGAAAAAGGCCGTGGCCGCCGCGGCGTGAAAGTCGGACACGATGGAGGTATCCGCCGCGATGCCGGCCTGCTGCCGGAGGCTCTGGCGAATGGACCGGCCTCCCCCACCGATGAGGGGCATGCGCAGGAGCCCGCGCGTCCGGGGCGCCAGCCACGAATGGAGGGTGGGCAGAACGCCCTCGGATCCCCCCGGATGGGTGACCACGTCGATATCGGAAACCCCGAGTCCGGCCGCCTCGAGGCAATAGGCGACGGCCTCGTCGGGAAAGCCGTCGTCGTCCTTTCGTCCCGTAAACCACTCCTCGCGGGCGGCGGCCGCCACGACGCCGTCTCGCACGACGCAGGCGGAACTGCCCCGAGGACTCATCGCAAACGCCAGAATATTCATTCCCTCGGTCCTGCAACTGCCATCACAACGCTCCATTGTAACGCACCGGCGCCCGGTTTACCGGCCGGGGGGTGCATGGGAACTTTCGCCGGAGCGGCGACATGCGATCGAGGGCGAAGTCCCGCGGTTCCCGAATCCTTGACGGCTTCGCGTCTCGTCCGTATAGTGACCGAAATCGGGCCGGGACATGCAGGTTTCCCGCCCGGGACGATCAAAGCTAGCCTATCAGCGGAGAAGAGTAATGCGCAAAGGAACGGCCTTCGCGGCTGCGGCCTGGGTGCTGGTGCTCGCGGCCGGGTGTCAGACCACTCATCCGGAGATCCTTACCATCCCCGTGGCCCGCGACTACCGGGATCTGCCTCCCACCAACCTGGACGACGCCGCCGACGCGGTTCGGCGGGCGCGCCAGGCCGGGGCGGCCGCCTTCGCGCCCTACGAATACTACTCCGCCGAGGAATACCTTGAGATGGCGCGGCAGCAGAAGTCGGATCGCAACCGGGCGGCCGTCCGGGATTACGCCACCCTCGCGCGGGACATGGCCGAGGCGGCCCTGCGGCGCGGAGACGGCGTGACGCCGCCCGCGGCGGTTCCCCGCGACACGCCGGAGGCCGTTCAAGCCGACTTCGATCGGTTGCGGACGCGGTACGATGCCCTCGACGCCGAAAAAGCCGCGGAAGTGGCGCCGGTCCTTTTTGCCCGAATCACCGCCGATCTGAGCCGGGCCGAGTTCGCACTCGAAGGACCCCGCGGCTGGCGCGACGCCGCCGGGATCCTGGAAGGGGTCGAGTCCGACCTCAACGCGCTTGCCGCTCAGGACACGGACGGCGACGGCATCCCCGACATGGAGGACGCCGATCCCCTCGCACCCGAGGACATGGACGGGTTTGAAGACGACGACGGCGCGCCGGACCTCGACAACGACCGGGACGGCATCCCGGACGTGGTGGACGCCGATCCCAACCGTCCGGAAACTCCGAACGGATACCACGACGCCGACGGGGCGCCCGACGACTACCCCGTGCTGGACAGCATCCATTTCGCAGATGGAAGCACGGCCCTGTCGGCCGACGCCAAGGGCTATTTGAGAGGCGTCAAGCTGTTTCTCGACGAGCACCCCGACCTGAACCTGTACATCCGGGGCTACGCGGACAACCGGCACTCGGAAGTCTATAGCATGGATTTGTCGCAGCGGCGGGCGCAGGCGGTGCAGCAGGAACTGGCGGGCCAGGGGGCGCCGGCGCACAAGCTTATCGTCACCTATCACGGCGCGACGGCCGGCGACGGCAAGACGCGGGCCGACCGGGTCGACCTGGCCTTCGAGTAGACGGCGGAAAGAGAAGACGCGGGCGGCGACCTCTCCTTCGCGCGGCGGACGCGTGGGGTCTGCGGGCGGTGGCCCGCCGTGCTCCGCGGAACCTCACTGACACCCTTAACCTACTGTAGCGTGTCTGCATTATACCCCTCGGCGGATGCGTGACTTTCGACAAGCGAATCCCATACAATGCCTTTCGTCAATTCCCATAAACTTCAGCGGTAAACCGAGACAGTCCCCTGACCGGTCTCTCCAGGAGTGATTTATCGTAGATGTTTGAGCCGTCCGTTATTCTCCTAGTCACAGGCTTCCTTTTGTTCGCCAGCATCCTGACGAGCCGGGTTTTCGACCGCATCGGCGTGCCGGTGCTGATCGTGTTTCTGTGCATCGGGATGCTGGCCGGCTCCGAGGGTCCGGGCGGCATCGATTTCAACAACGCGGAATTGGCCAACCTCGTCGGCACGCTGGCCATGGCCTTCATCCTGTTCTCCGGCGGCTTGGACACCAACTGGCAGGTGGTGCGCCCCATCGCGTTCCGGGGCTTTCTCCTGGCCACGCTGGGCGTGTTGCTCACGGCAATCCTCTTGGGCTTGTTCGCATGGATCGCGCTCGGTTTCACCCTCCTGGGAGGCCTGTTGCTCGGCTCCATCATCTCGTCGACCGACGCGGCGGCGGTGTTCTCGATCCTGCGCCGGCGCGGCGTGAGTCTCCGCGGATACCTCAAGCCGCTGCTCGAGCTCGAGTCGGGCAGCAACGATCCCATGGCCCTGTTCCTGACCGTGGGAATCACCCGGCTTTTGATGGAGCCGGACTTTGACTGGACGAGCCTCCCCCTCGCCTTCGTCATCAACATGGCCATCGGCGTCGCGGTGGGACTGGGAGCGGGGAAGTTCGCGAGCATGCTGTTCAGCCGGGCACGCCTGGACTACGAGGGTCTCTATCCCGTCCTGAGCATGAGCCTGGTGCTGCTGACCTTCGGTCTGGCGGAATACCTCAGAGGAAACGGATACCTGGCGGTCTATCTGTGCGGCATGCTGCTCAACGGCTCGGATTTCGCCTACAAGCGGTACACGAGCAAGTTCCACGACGGCATCGCTTGGCTGATGCAGATCACCCTGTTCGTGGTGCTGGGCCTGCTGGTCTCCCCGTCGCAGCTCCTGGCCAGCGCGGGTCCGGCCCTGTTGGCGGCGATCTTCCTGATGTTCGTGGCGCGGCCCGTAGCGGTCTACGTGGGACTCTGGCGCAGCCAGTTCTCGATGAGGGAGCGTCTGCTCGTGTCGTGGACCGGCCTGCGCGGAGCGGTGCCCATCGTGTTGGCCACCTTCCCGCTCACGGCGGGCTACGAAGAGTCCAACGTCATCTTCAACATGGTCTTCTTTGGAGTGCTCACGTCGGTATTGCTCCAGGGGACGCTCCTGATGCCGGTGGCGCGGCTGTTGAAGGTCGACAAGCCCCTCGACCCGCAACCGCGGTTCTCCCTCGAAATCGAACGCCGCGGCCAGACCCAGGGAGAGACGCGAGAGATCGAGGTCCAGCCCAACATGGCGGCGGCGGGCAAGACCCTGGCCGACTTGGGCCTTCCGCCGGACGCGCTGATCCTGCTCATCGGCCGCGGCGACGGCTACGTGGTGCCGCGGGGTCAGACCCGCATCGAGCCGTACGACACCCTGCTCCTGTTCGGTAAGCCCGCCACGCTGCGCCAGGCGGCCCAGATGGTGGAATCGCCGCCGCCGCGACGACGGATCATTCCGCCCGACGATCCGCTGGCCGCGCTGCCCATGACGACGGACGAGAAATACCTGTCGAAGCAGGTGGTGCTGGTGGGGTACGGCCGCGTGGGACGCCTGATCTCGGAGGCGTTGATGGAACGGGGCATTCCGGTGGTGGTGGCGGAGCAGGACCGGGCCATCGTGGAGGAGCTGCGCGCCCGCGGCATACCCGCCGTGGCGGGCGACGCCTCGACGGCGATGGTCCTGGCC
>CAYVOE010000250.1:0-7709 GCA_964452795.1 uncultured Nitrospiraceae bacterium | reverse complement strand
GGCGCCACCTCACCGTGGCCGTGCAGATCATCGCGGCCACCAACGCCAACCTCGAGCAACGGACCAAGGAAGGCGCCTTCCGCGAGGACCTGTACTTCCGCCTCAACGAGGTGTGCCTGTGGCTGCCGCCCTTGTCGCAGCGCAAGGAGGACGTGCCGCTGCTGGTCCGCCACTTCCTCCAGAAGCACCAGCGGTTCATCGATCAACCCGCCCTCGAGGTGACCGGCGAGGACCTCGAAGCCCTGGCCGCCCACGAATGGCCCGGAAACGTGCGCGAGCTCGAGAGCACCATCAAGCGCTGGCTGGCGCTGGGCAAGAAGGTGCTTCCGGGCCGGTACGGCAGCCTGGGCACCTCGGTCCGCGTGGCGGCGCCGGCTGCCCCCGTGCTGTCGAGTACCAACGGGGCGGCCGACGACGACGGCGAGGCCTCGGAAGCCGAGAACATTCTCCAAGCGCTGGAGCGCAACCAGTGGAACCGCCGCAAAGCCGCCGAAGACCTGGGAATGAGCTACCAGACGCTGCGGCGCCGAATCGAAAAGTACAACCTTGATCAGACGCATTGACAGGCGCCCGCATGGCCGGCCGCACCGCCTGACCCGGGGGATCGTTGCTGCGCAGACGTCTTGAAATCCTCGGGCTGCGGGTGTGGAACCTCACCGTGCCCCGTTCCGGGTTCAACTTTGACGATCCCGACGGACGGGCCCCGGCGTTCCTGGTGCAGAACATCAGCGGGATCGGGAACGCCCTGATGGCGACGCCGCTGCTGGCGGAGCTGCGCCGGCTCTATCCCGATGCGCGCATCGACTTCGTCACCACGCCGGCGGCGGCCGCGCTCCTGGCGCAGGATCCCCATGCGACCCGGGTGATCGCCGACGAGTACGAGCGGACCCGTCGGCCCGTTGACTTTCTTGGCACGGTGCGCGCCCTGCGCGAGCCGCGATACGACGCCTGTTTCCTCACCATCGCGGCCATCGATTACGTCAACGCCGTGCGGCCCGTGCTGGCCCGGATCGGGACGCGGGTCATTCACGACTACGGCCTGAAATCCCACAACCGGTTCACCGATCTCTTCAATTATCGGGTGCCTTTCGACCAGACCCGGCACGACGTGGAAAGCGACCTCGACCTGCTGCGGGCTCTGACGCGGGCGGAAGTGAAGCCGCAGCCCCTGGTGCTGCGCCTGCCGGACGAGGCCTGCGCGGCGGCCCGGGACGTGCTGAACGAAGCGGGTCACGGGGAAGGGGAGCGGGCCGTGGCGCTGTGCCCCGGCTCGACGCGCCGGTGGAGTCAGAAACGCTGGCCCAACGAGCATTACCTGGAACTGGCCCGCCGACTGGCCGCGAATCACGACGGGCTCCGGATCCGGATCTTCTGCGGTCCCGACGAGGCCTCGGACGCGGCGTGGCTTCGCGAACGCCTTGACCCCGGCACCGCCCATATCTTCGAGGGCCTGCCCCTGCCGGTCTATGCCGCGGCGCTGAGCCGGTGCGACGCGGTGGTCTGCGGCGACAGCCTGCCCCTCCACATGTGCGCCGCCTTGCAAGTCCCGGTAGTCGCCCTTTTTGGTCCCACCGACCCCCGCCGCACGGGGCCCTGGATGTGTCCGTCGAAGGTGCTGGTGCCCGATTGCGACTACATCCCGTATCACCGAATCCCCTACGGTCCCCAGCCGGGTCAGTTTCCGCCCTGCATGCCGCTCCTGCCCGTGGACCCGGTTGAAGAGGCCGTCGAGTCCTTTCTCACCTCCCGGGTCTGATCGATAACCGAGCGAGCGTCCCGGGGGAGTAGGGGGGAAGACTCACCACTGCCGATTGGGCCGTTCAGTAGACGGAGGTAACCATGTAGCCGCCCATGCGGTAGCCGGGGTCGTCGATGTCGTCGGTGCGGACGGGAGGGAAGGGGTACTCGGTTCCCTGCCGGACAAACGCGACGTGGCCGTCCATGTAGAGCACGTTGCCGCCGCCCGGCACGTGGTTGTAGCCGCTGATGCCGGCGGGCGTGTTGTTGAGCAGATTGAATCCCGTGGACCAGGCATCGAACATGACGGGGAGGGTGCTCTGGGCCTGGGCGCCCGCGGCGGGATTGTTGATGTCGGTGATGAAGAACCGCTCGATCCCTTCCTTCAGGCGTGGGATGACGGCGGCGTTCGGCGCGGCCCAGAAAGACGTGAAATCGAAGCCGCTTCGGCCCGTGACGGCGCTCACGCTGAGGTCCATGTCGAAGTCGGCGAGCCACACGTTGAAGCTGGGGATCGCCGGTTTTCCCGGCACGTTCACGCAGGTGACGGCCATGCCGGGAGCGGGGTAGAGTCCGCAGCCCGGGCAAAGGAAGTCGAAGCCGAGCACGACGGCGGCGAAGTAGGCCGTGACCCACTCGAGCTCGTCCGTAGTGGCCCATCCGCTGTAGTAGTAGGATACGGGCTGGCTGAGGACGTAGCGGACGCCGTTCTCGCCGCAGACCGTGCGAAAGGTGTCGACCACCTCGCTCGGGTCGCCCATATCGCTTCCGAAGTAGGGTGCCGACGACGCAATGACATGGCTGTCGGAGGGACACATCATGATATTGGGGTCGGTCCAGTACTCGGGGTAGATCACGTCGGGATGGGGCCCGGCGTAGGTCTGCCAGCCCGCCTTGGGCGGGAACTTGCCCTTGTTCTCGCCGGCGAACATCTTGAAGATGATGCCGAACTGCTTGAGGTTGTTCTGGCAACTGGCACGATGGGCCGCTTCCCGCGCCCGAGACAGGGCGGGTAAGAGGATGGCCGCGAGGATCCCGATGATGGCAATGACCACCAGCAGTTCAATCAAGGTGAAGCCCCGGGTCCGCACACGCATGACAACCTCCTTTCACCGCCGCGACTCGGGCCCCGAAACGCCAGACCCCTTTACATCGGATAAAAATACAAACAAGTATACTTGCTAAGATTGTATTCCTGGATGCGATAGCGCTTGGTTAACCCGGACAGTAGCCCATCTGTTGCGGAACCAGTGCTGCTCGGCAAGATATCAGGATCCGTTGAAGCCGTCAAGGTTGTTCGTAACGCACAATAGTACGGCCATTGACAGATCCGTCGGAACTCCGTACCTTAGCCGCACGGTCGGACCGTGCAGAAATACCGAATCGACCGACGATTGCGTTGACGTCGTGACCGCCGCGCGTCGGCAGGGGAACCAAGACCATGGGTCTGATTTGTTGGCTGGCTGCCGTCGTGTGTGCGGCCGGGGGAGGAGAAGCCGCCATCACTCTCGACCCGTCGCGCACGCTGGGAGACGTGAACCCGTGGGTGTTCGGCGACGGCCAGCTCGGCTACGACCCCGTGGGCCTGTACATCTTCGACGAGAGCGTGGTCATCGACGACAACACCTGCTACGGCGCAGGCCTGTGGGACCCCGAGGCGCGTCGGAGCGTCGAGAAGGCCATCGCCCTCGCCCGCGACCGGGGAATCACGATATCGCGGTTTCCCGGCGGATGCGGTGTCCATCACTACGACTGGAAAGCCACCGTCGGCCCCGTGGAGGACCGACCCAAATGGCGGTTCGGCGTGGCGGAATTCCTGCAGACCTGCGCGGATATGGGCGCGGAACCGGTGATTACCCTGAGCTACTTCGTCGGAGGTCCCCGGGACAGCGCGGACCTGGTGGAGTATCTCAACGCGCCGGATGACGGAAGCCGTCCCTGGGCGGCCCGGCGCGCGGCCCAGGGATACCCCGAGCCCTTCGGCGTGACGTACTTCGAGTTCGGCAACGAGTGTTTTCATACGCCGGACCACAAGGGTCTCGTCGACCCCCGGGAGTACGTGGACAAGTTCAACCGGACGGCCGAGGCCATGAAGGCCGTCGATCCCCGGGTGAAGCTGGGGGCCGTGGCCTTCAACGACGAGCCCCTTTCGGAATGGAACCGGGTGGTCTTCGCGGGCGTGCGGGACCGGGCCGATTTCATCGTCGAACACAGCTACCCCGTAAGCCTGGACTATTACGGCAAGACGGCGGACGTGGCGCCGGAGACGCTGTTCGCCGCCACCCTCGCCGCACCCCTGCAGGTGGAGCGCAACTATCGGCGCCTCAACCGGCACATCCGAGAACGGACGGGCCGCAGCGACCTCCCCCTGGCCATCACCGAATACAACGCCTCCTTCCTGGGCGACGACGCCGTGCCGTATCGGTTCAGCCTGGGAACGGCCCTCATGGTCGCGGACCTGCTGCGGGTCATGCTGCAGCCGGAGGCCAACGTGCTCATGGCGAACTACCACCACTTCATCAACGAGACCTTCGGCGAGGTCAAGGGCCCCGTCAAGGGAGAGGCGGGCGATTACATCCTCCGGCCGGCCTATTGGGTGTTCTGGCTCTATCGGCATCATTTCGGATCGCAGCTCGTGCCGGTGGATGTCCGCTGCAACGCTTACGGATTTCCCGGCGGATTCGGCGTGATCCCGGCCGCCGGCGCCGGCCGCGAGGAAGCCGAGTTCCTCTCCGACGACCTGGCGGCGGGGAGGGCGTTCGAGTCAAAGGAACTGCCGGGGGCCGCACTGGAGGTCCGAGACGGCAGGTACAAGCTGACGTTCGCGCCCGAGCTTGATGAGACGTACAACCACGCCCGCATGGTCGTCCCGGACATCAAGCCGGGCGCCACGTACCGCGTATCGGCGGATGTGCGCTACAGCCGCGACATCTGGGGCGGGCGCATCTACCTCGGCGATGCGCGCGGCGAGGCGGCGGGACATCCCGGGAGCGCCACCTTCTCGCCGCTGCCCCGCAAAGGCGTTTGGACGCCGCAGCACGCGGACTACACCGCCGCGGCCGACGCCGAAGCCCTCGAGGTCGTCCTCATCCGGACGCCGGGCGGTCCCACGGGCGCCATGGCCGCCATGACCACGCCCGATCCGCCTCAGACCGAGACTTTCGAAGTAAGGAACCTTCGGGTGCGCCAAGTCCTGCCCGAGCGCCTGCCCGCCGTGCCCTACCTCAGCGCCAACGCCGGCCGAAGCCCCGACGGCCGGACCGTATTCCTCATGGTGGTCAACAAGAACCTGCGGGAGGCCATCGACGCAACCGTCACGGTGAAAGGGGTGTCGACGGCGCGCGTGCGGCAATGGACCCTCACCGGGCCCTCCGTCGAGGCCACCAACGAATCGCGGCCCGACACCGTGGCCGTGATCGAATCGCCCGTCCGAGACGTGGAAATTCCTTTCAAACAGACCTTCGCGCCCCATTCCCTCACCGCCCTGGAAATATCGCTGCCGTGACTATTGGATGAGACTCGTCTGGTGCTGCGTCCGGCGGCCACGGTTTGACCACGCGAAGCAACGCCCGAGTTGAAAAGGGAGCGGATTGGTATTACGATTGGGATGATCGTAATACATGGGGGACGACAATTCGGGAGGAGAAACGGTGACCGGCGTTATACGGGTAGACGGGCGGCGCTCCTATGCTTCGGGCTTCACGCTCATCGAGTTGCTGGTGGTCATCGCCATCATCGGGATTCTGGCGGCCGTCCTCCTGCCGGCTTTGTCCCGGACCCGCGAGGCCGCCAACCGCGCTTCTTGTCAGAACAACCTGAAGCAGTTCGGCCTGGCCCATCGGATGTACGCGTCGGAGAACCGCGGGGCCTTTCCGCCCATGGCGGGATTCGCCAACGTCAACGGAGCCACGATCTTCAGCGCGCCCGCCGGCGGGGCCCTCTTTCCCGAGTATCTGCCGGATACGGACGTCGCGCGGTGTCCGTCGGATTCGGGCGCAGACGGCGCAGGCGAGTTTGTCCGAGACCGGCTCCCGGAGCAAGGGGAGTTTGAGACCTGGCAGGCGGACGCGCGTGCGGTGAACGACGCGGTATCGTTCGAGTACTACCTGAGCGCGGAGCTGGGGCGCTCCTACATGTACAAGGGATATGTCGCCACGAATCCGGCGGAGTACTTTGGCGTGTGGGGCCAGACGTTCGTGGCACCGGCGCTGGGTTCGGTCGCGATCCTGCATATCGACGTTCCGGTATTCCTCAAGGATTACAGCCGCGATCTGAGCCTGGACACGAGCGGCTGGCCGCCGTTTCTGCCCGCCGCGGAGGCTGTCGGTACGGCCGGCGGCAACGCCATCCTGCGCCTTAAGGAAGGGATCGAACGGTTCCTGATCACCGACATCAACAATCCCGCGGCGGGCGCCAGGGCCAGCAGCCGGATCGCCGTGATGTGGGACGTGCTCGGCAGCGCTTCGTCGCAGGCCCAAACCGCCGGAATCGCGGTATTCAATCACGTCCCGGGCGGCGGAAACACGCTGTATATGGACGGCCATGTCGAGTTCATACGCTATCCCAACGCGTTCCCATATATGGCCGACGAACGTCTGCTTCGAGAGAGCAGTCATTTCGGCCTTCGGTAAACGCGGACCCGCGCATTCCGGGAAGAGGAGGAACCGATGAAAGCCTTGAAGAGCGTCGGTGTTGGGGCACTCGTGGCAGGGCTGGGGTGCTTGTTGATGGGACTCGACAATGGGGAGGCCGCGCCGGACGTCCTCCATGGGGAGCGTGAGTTCCTCGTGCTGTCGTCGCTGCCGAGGGAATCCGAGGTCTATCGGGAGGAGGCGCAAGCGCTGGTGCGCGAGGGCGTCCCCGAGCGATACGGCCGGGAGGAATGGGATTCGGTCCTGCTGACGCACGAAATCCATCAACACCTCGGCATCTATACCACGATAGGCGCCAAGATGGGGGTGCGGGCGCGGGAACTTCTCGGCGCGCCCATGCGAAGCGTGTACGTGGTGGCCCATACCGGCCGCGAGCAACCGTTGGCGTGCCTGGCGGACGGACTCCAGGTGGCCCTGGGCAGCACCCTGGGGCAGGGGCTGATCGAGGTCCCCGACGCCGAAACGCCCAGCCCTTCGGCCACGTTCCGCTATGGCGACCTGGTCATTCGTCTCCGGCTGAAGGAAGCGGCCAAGGAACGGATCCGCGAGATCATCGAGCGCGCGAGCAAGGCCCATGGGTTTCAAACGCCGGAGTATTTCGAGGCCCTGGAGGCGGAGTCGTACCGCGTGTGGGCGGAGTTCGACCGCCGCGAGATCTTCGAGGAAGCGCCGGCGCATTGACAAGAGCCGACAGTCCCGCCACTTGACACGCTTTCACTCATCGCAAGGCCCTTCCGGTAAGGGCCCTCTTCATTGGAGCCGCTTCACCGTCACGGCCATAGCGCCGACCGACCGGATGTGGGGGATCCGTTCCACCGTATTGACAGCGCGAACGGGCCGGGAGCAGCTGCATCCCGAATGGCGAATACGTATCTACACTTGGCGAGGTGTACGCACAGAAGAAGCGGCCCGCCACGACGGACGAAAACTCGGGGCAGGCAGACGGGTTCGGGCCGGTGATCATTTCCCGAAAGGGATACATACGTACACATTCGGGCTAAGCCGTAGACGGGACCGATGCGGCGTCGACATCCGCCCCACCCGTCGTAAGCCTACGAGGACTGCGCTCAACCCACTCCCGCGCCATGCCCCTACCTCGGGGCGTGGAGAGAATTTCCACCTCATGAGAACTTCGTCATGCGTGGCTCACAACGCAGCGGTTCTGAGTGAGGCGCAGAGCCCCATGACTAGATTCGAAGTTCCTCACCGACCGTCACGTAGAAGCTCCTCATCGTTGGAATCAGCACCATTGCGGACTGGGAATGTTCAAGCAAAAAACCCCAAGGGCCGCATTCGCGAAGCCCTTGGGGTGGATTGTTC
>CAYVOE010000249.1:0-7736 GCA_964452795.1 uncultured Nitrospiraceae bacterium | reverse complement strand
GCAGATCAGTTGCACCTTTTCGCGCAGAGGCGTGGCGATGCGCAGATCCAGGGCGGCCGGGTCGTCGGGGACGAAATCAACACGAAACACCACCGTGGGGATGGGGGCCGGCGTGGCGCCGCGGATCTCGAACTGGGCAGGCAGGCCCGGGGCGGTGAGCCGACCCGTGACGCCGCTGAACCGCACGCGGATCGTGGCCTGGTTGTTGTCGTTATTGAATGCCTCGATGGACTCGAGGTCGATGGGCGTGGCGTGGCCTTCCACGCCGTAGATGTGGGTAAGGGCGGTCTCGGCCAGCCGGATGCCCAACCGGCGCAGGCCCTCTCCGGATACGTGGATGTGGTCGGTCATGGGCAGGTCCGTGGCGGGTACCACGTACATGTTTTCCCGGAGTCTGGCCGTCGTCCGCTGCAGATCCCGGACCTTCTCCCAGCCTTCCGCGGGGGTATGGTCCGGGGTGACAAGCCGGCCGATCTGCACGTAGAGGAAAGGCAGATCGGGCTGTCCCGTGTCGCGCCGCAGGGCGTCGACGAGGTCGAGCAGCTTCTGCGGATAGCCGTCCGTGAGGGACCATTCGGCTTCGCCCTGATACCACAACACGCCCTTGATCGGGCGGCCCGCCGAGCGGATCCGCTGCAGCATGAACCCGTAGTGCGATTTGTCGCCTTCATCCTTGCGCGCGGGGTCCCAGTTCGCCATGGAAGTGGCCCCCTGGGCGCAGGGGATCAGCCCGATGGGGCGGCCCGTGTGCTCGAGGATGTGCTGCGCGAAGGGCAGTCCGAGGCCGTAGCCGCCGATGGGCTTCTCCTGACTTTGCTTGCGGGCAGCGTCAATGTTCCGGAGGAACTCCTCCTGCTGTTCCGGCGTCATCTGGCCCAGCATGAAATCGATGAAGGCGGGGGCGGTGGCCTCGAAATAGCGGTGGATGGGTTCCTGGGCCGTCATCCAGCGTCCGTCGAGGTTGAGCATCACGATGCGCGGATCGGGCGCCTCCGGCCGGGGATCCTTCACCAGTTCCGCGCCCACCATGTTCGACTGGCCCGCCAGCACCCACAAGTCGGCGTCTTCGATGGGGCAGGGATTGGACCCCTCCTCCTGGGCCATGGCAGCCCCCTGCAACGACAGCACCACACTCACCATCCCGCACGCGCGAAAAATCGGGTTCACGGCTATCCTCTCCTTATGTCCGCAAAGCGAGAGGATACCCCCTTTCCCGGACCGGCATCAACGGCAAAAAAACCGGACGGCGGCCTCCCGCCCCGTTACGACGAGGGGTCCGCGGGCGGCGCGGCATCCGTCGAGGGCTGCATCTGGCGGATGCGCTCTTCCCGCAGCCGGTCCATGTCGCTCATGACCTGCCGGCCCTGCTCAAACGTCTGCCGGTCGACAACATCGGCGTCGGTTCGTTCGACCGTCACCTCCCGCGACCCGCAGCCGATGGACAGACCCGTCGCGACCGCGACGGCAATCACCGGCATCAACCGGAGCCAGAGATGTCTCATGGACCCGTTCCTTTCCTTTTATTGACGTGTCGGCCGTCGTATATGGAGGGATCCGGGGGCGCGACAGAGCACGACAGTCGTGCCCCCGAAATCCGACGTAACGGCACGGGTTCAGCCTTCGCCGCCCTGCTCCGCGATCCAGTACCCGCAGAAGAAACCGTAGGACCCGGAGGGACCGTTCTTCACGGGGAACTTGGTGCCGTAGCGAACGAACTCGACGTGTCCGTCCATATACAGCACGTTCGACCCGCCGGGCAGGTGGTTGAAGGCCATGACGCCGCTGTCCTGGTAGTCCGGGTGGCCGTACACGCCTTTTTCGGCCCAGGCGTCGAGCATGGCGGGCACGGTGCTCTGGGCCTTGGCGCCCGCGGCGGGGTTGTTGATGTCGGTGATGAGGAATCGCTCGATCCCTTCCTTGATGCGCCGGTACTCGGTGGGCAGCCGCGACACCAGATCGTCGTCGAACTGAGCCTCGAAATGGGCCTGGTGCGGGGTCTGGTCGTAAATGGTCTGCATGCGGAGGTCTTCGAGGCCGTACTTGGGCACCCAGGTCAGGCTGACCGGGAACTGGAACCCCGTGGCGCAGGCGCCGTTCATCGAGGCCGAGTTCCAGTTCTTCGCCACGCCCGTGGGCGAGTTCTCGACCCAGTGCTTGTTGTGGGTCCAGAAGAGGACGTCGCGCTGGACGGCCATCTGGCTGGCGGACTGCACCACGTAGCCGAAATAAAAGTACGAGGTCGGCTGGCCCAGGAGGTACATCAGGCACGGCTGGGCGGCGGGACCTCGCATCACGGCGTCCTGGATGTGTTCGAGGATGTCGCCCTGGGGCGTCCAGAAGGAGCCCCGCAGCCCGATGGACCGGGAGTCGGAGGGGCAGATCTTGATGTTGACGTCCGTCCAGTACTCCGGATAGATCTCGCCCGTGATGCCCCATTTCAGTTGCTGGGCGTAGTTGCCGTAGGGGGTGACGGGCGGGAAGTACCCCTTGTTTTCGCCGGAGAACATCTTGCAGATGATGCCCCATTGCTTGAGGTTGTTCTGACACGAGGCCCGGTTGGCGGCTTCCCGGGCGCGGGCCAGGGCGGGCAACAGGATGGCGGCCAGGATCCCGATGATGGCGATGACCACGAGGAGCTCGATGAGGGTGAAGCCCTTTCTGCGCATGTGCTCATCCTCCGATGCGACGGGAGACGGGCGCGTCTCCCAGGCCCAGGTTAGGGAGGCCGGCTCCTGTCCGGCCGGACGATAAAACGGCAAGCGGAAATTGTGAGAAGGGCCGGTTCGCTGCCCGGCGCCGGCGCTACTTGGCCGGCGAAGGGGCGGACAGGTCCGTGGGAACGTTGCGCGTGGTGTCACCTCCCTTCGACGCCGCGGACGGAGGGACCTGAAGGGGCCCCGGTTCCAGGTACAGGCGCTGGACCGGACGGTCCGGCTCGGCGATGCGGGCGAGGAGCAGGTCGGCGCTGCGCGTGCCGATGTCGTAGCCGCGCTGCGCGACCCGTAGCATGGGAATGCCGGCGTCCTGCATGACGTGGGTGTCGTCCACCGCCGCCAGCTCGATATCGCGCCCCGGCTCGTGGTCCAGCCGGGCCAGGCCGTCGCAGAGCAGGCGCGCCATCAGGTCGTTGACGCAGCAGAAGGCCGTGGGGCGGGCCCGGCGGGCCATGAGCGCGTGCAGGGGCCCCTCGAACTCCGCCCCCTCGAATCCCACCACCAGCGGCGCGCCGCCTTCGAGGGGCTGCAGCGACGCTTCCGCGAGGGCGCGGCGAAATCCGGCCAGCCGCTCGACGGCGCTGGTGATCTCTCGTTCGTCGGGCATGATGAAACACAGCCGGCGATGGCCCCGCTCGATGAGGGCTCGCGTCAGGGCGTAGCCGATGCCTTCGTTGTCGGACGTTACGCTATCCAGCTCGAACTCCGGCAGATACCGATCCATCAGCACCACGGGGAACCGCTCCCGCTGGAGTCCCCGCATCAGGCGCCGGGTCCGGTCGTTGATGTGGCCCAGCCAGATGGCCACGCCCACCACGCCGCTGTCGCGCACGCTCTGCAGAAACTCGTACTCCGAGTTGTCGTCGTACTGCATGCTGTAGGCCACCACCGACCGGCCGGCATTCGACATGCGCTGCATGAAGCCTTCCACCGTCTGGCGAGAATAGAGGGAGGCGTAGTGGGGAAAGGAAACGGCCACGGCGCTCGACGCCGCCACCCGCAGGCCCCGGGGACGGGCCGACCGCGGCGTTACGAAGGTGCCGCGCCCCTGGGCGCGTTCGATGTAGCCCTCGAGCTCCAGTTCGCGCAGGGCCCGGCGCACCTGGTGCCGGGTCAGGTTGAAACGGCCGACGAGCTCGACCTCGGGCGGGAGTTGCTGCCCTTCCCGCAGGTCGCCCTCTTCGATGCGGACCCGGAGATGCTGCTTCAACCCGTGATAGGCGGCGCCGTCCGTGCTCATAGGGGCGCTCCCGAATCTGCCGGGAGAAAGGAAGCCGGTTCGGTGTCGGACCGGTCCCCTTCTCCGCCGACGAACCCCGTGCGCCCCCAGCGTACCCCAGACGGGCCAATTCGTCAACAACTTTCTAAAGGTCGACCTTTGGCGCGAATTCGGCGTTTCGATCCCTTTCTCCGAGCGCCGCTGTCGGGGTATGCTCGGGGGCAGGACGCCGAAACGATGGGAGGACAGGCCCGTGGAAGGACCGCGACCGGTACGATCGGACGAGATGCCGTTGTTGAGCCGCCTGGTGGACGCCGTGCTCATGCCGGGTCAGTCGGGCGGCATGTTCGAGGCCTTTCCCACGCTGTTCCACGAGAATAACCGGGCCAATCTGCTGGTCTTCAGCGAAAACGGCACGCCCCTCAGCCACGTGGGGATGGTGCAGCGGTGGGCGTCCATCGGCGGCTGTACGGTGCGGGTGGGGCTCATCGGATCGGTGTGCACCTATCCCGAACACCGAGGGAGGGGCTATGCGAGCCGCCTGTTCAAGGCGGCGTGCGACAAGGCAGTGGCCGACGGCGTGGACTTCCTGATGATCTCCGGCGACCGGCCCCTGTACCTGGGTTCGGGCGCCGCCTTCGTGGGACGGGATCGGGAAGCCCGGCTGAACGCCGGCGCCGCCGCGGCCCTGGCCGATCCCCGGGTCACGCTCCACCGCTTCACGGAAGACCTCCTCCCCTTGTGTGCCGCGGCCTACGCCACCCGGTCCACGCATTATTTCCGCACCCCCGAGGACTGGCGCGCTTTCATCGACGGCCGGTTCCGTCGGGGAACGGCCGACTTGCACGCCATCCGCCGCGACGGGGTCTTCGTGGGGTACCTGGTCCATTCCGCGCAAGGAGAAGGAGTGCGACGCATCGAGGAATGGGCCGGCGAAGGGGACGCCGTGGCCGCGGCCCTGGCCCGGGTGGCGGAGGAGACGGGCGCGGCGGAGTTGTCGCTCCACCTGCAGCCCTTCGACGCGCTCCCGGCGGCCCGGCTCGAAGCCGTCCGCGCCGAGGTGCGTCCCGCGCCCACCTCCGGCACCTTGCTCATCCTTCGGTTCGGACCGCTGATGGAGCGCCTGCGTCCCGCCTTCGAGAGCGTTCTGGGCGCGGAAGCGGCTCGAGCCCTCTCATTTGAAGAGGACGGAGACCGGTTCCATATCCGATGGGGACAGGAACGGCACGAGGTGGAAGGACGGGCGGCCCTGGCCCGCCTCGTCTTCGGCCACCCCGACACGGCGACGCCGGCGGGCATTCTGGGGAAGCTGTTTCCCGTGCCGCCCCCGTGGTACGGACTGAACTTCATCTGAATCCGGCGGGGCGGGCGTGGTATCATCGGCCCGCGTTGCGCCCGCGCGGTCCCCGCGTGCGCCCAGGCGTTTCCCCGAAGTCGCAAGAGAAGGAATTCCCATGGCCAACCCTCGCAAGCCGGGACCGCGTCGTCCCGCCGGTCGCCGCCCCGCCAAAGCTGCGGATCGGCCCCCTCGGGCCGCGCGCCCCGGCACGTCTCCCCGTCCTTCCCGCGGTCCGCGGCCGGATTCCGCCGATCGTCCCCGGCGGTCCGCCGGGTCAAAGCCCGAGAAATCGGAACGGCCCGACCGCCCCGCGCGCGTCGGACGGCCCTCGTCACCGCGCCCTCCGGCGAAGGCCCGTGCCGCGCGCCCTGCCAAACCGGCGCGCTCCGGGCGGCCCGAGCCCCGGCTCGACATTCGCTGGACGGGGCTGCGGCCCCTCTACGATTTCTGGGGCAACCGGCTGACCCGATACTACAAGCTCGAGACGCTGGCGAAGGCCGTGGAAGGCCTGATCCGCGGTCGGGACCGCTTTATCGTGTCCAGCGTGCAGCAGGTGCTGGGCCCGGCGCCGCTGGCCTCGCTGGTCTTCGAGCTCTTTCAGGAAGGGCGGTATCAGCTCATCTTCCGGGTCCAGGCCACCAACACCAAGCGCAAGCAAGCCCTTTTCGGCTTTGTGGCCGCCAAGCGTCCCGGCGACTTCAGCAAGCTCGCCGCCGTCGAACACGAGAACCTGCGCATCCTGAACGAACGCGACCCCGAGCACGTGGTGCGTCCCTTCCAGGGCGGACGGATCGCGCTGGCCGGACCGCGCTCCGAGGCCCCGCGCGAGATCTACGCGTATTTGACCCAATGGCTGGGCACGTATCACGAGATGGGCGTGGCCAAAAGCCTCCAGTTCTACGTCAACGTGAAGAACCCCCAGATCTTCACCCTTTCCCAGACCGAACGCATCAAGGGCCAGATCGTCGAGGTCATCGCCCGCTCCTACGACCCCGTGAAACGGACCTGCATGGAAATGCCCGAGATCGCATCGGGCGACTTCGTCGTGACCAAACCCACCCAGGCCTCCCCGCGCATCAAGCTCATCGCGTGCCGTCGGCTCCTGCGCAACATGAACCCGGCCAAGATCCTGCACCGCATCCTCGAGACCCACGGGGACTGGGGCGGCCGCGACTTCCGCCTCGCCCCCGCCGAGGCCGAGACCCTCGTCGAGGGCCTCGAGCGCGCCCTGGGACGCGACGAAGCCCGGCGATGGCTCGACCTGTATCGCGCCCAATTGGAGGCGGGCACCTTCCGTCCCCTTCCGCCGCTGACGGGGGAAGATCTGGCGCGCGTCCTGTCCAAGGGGTGACGGCAGGACTTGCCGATCGCGGAAGGGGATTCGGCCGGTTAAGGGCGGAGATTTGCGTGCATTTTTGGTCCGGCGATGTCGGTGCCGTGCCTTCGGCCGACGAACGGCGCATTGGCCATTTGCGACTGCGGTACGCTATGCTGTCCGATTACCGACAACCCTGAAAGAACGGATTCCATGACCGATATTGAATTTATCACAGAGACCCTGCAACGGGCCGGTGAGTTTGCCCGGGAACGCTATAAACAACGGGCGCATCTGGCCGTCGAGACCAAGCGCGACGCCAACGATTTCGTGACGGAGGCGGACATCGCCGTGCAGCGCGACATCGTCGAACGTATCGCGCGGCAGTTCCCTGGGGACTTCGTGTTGGCGGAAGAGTCGGGCCTCGACACCCGCCCCGAAGCGGTCGGCGGCCGATGCTGGATCCTCGATCCCATCGACGGGACCTCCAACTTCGTTCGGGGTCTCTTCGCCATGTGGGGCATCTCGCTGGGTCTGGCCGTGCGCGGCGAGATCGTGGCGGGGGGCGTGCTGTTTCCCATGGCGGACGACCTGTTCCTGGCGGAGCGCGGCGCCGGCGCCCGCCGCAACGGCACCCCCTGTACGGCGTCCATCGTCGACGTGCTCGACCATGCCCGCCTCGACCTCGACATCTCCGCCGCCACCTACCGTTACGAGACGATTGAACGGGCCCCCGAGATATACCGCCGTGCGGGCCAGTTGCGGGTCCACGGATGCGCCGTCGCAGCCCTGTGCGCGGTGGCCGCGGGCGAGATGGAGGCCTACCTCCACGTGGCGCTCAACCCGTGGGATTTCGCCGCCGGCCAGATCCTCGTCGAGGAAGCCGGGGGAGTCGTCAGCACGTGGGACGGCGGCCGGCCGAAGTTCTTTGAAGGCCGCGCCAGCATCGCCGCCACCAACGCCCCCCTCCACGCGGAAACCCTGTCCTTGCTCCGAGGGAAGTAGCCGCCCCCGTCCGCGGCCCGTCGTTCCGCCTGGAGGACTGTCCGCAGGGGATGTATACGCAGCGACGCAGGTCAACCAACGGCTCGGGCTGTTCCGGGCATCGACATCGCCCCACCGATCATAGGACTGCGAGGAGTGGGGGCG
>CAYVOE010000248.1:0-7749 GCA_964452795.1 uncultured Nitrospiraceae bacterium | reverse complement strand
GTCTTGCCCATGTCGCGCAGGGTCTTGATGAGCTCGCGAAACTCGATGCGGGCCCGCGGGTCCAGTCCGCTCGCCGGCTCGTCCAGCAGCAGGACCTTGGGATCGTGGATCAGTGTTTTGGCGAGGCAGCACCGCTGTTTCATGCCCCGCGAAAAGGCCGAGACGAAGTCGTCGGCCTTGTGCGTAAGGTCGGTGAGCTCGAGCACGTCGTCGATAATCGCCTTGCGCCGGGCCCGGGGGATCTTGTAGGCCGCGCCGAAGAAATCGAGGTACTCCCGCAAGCGCATGCCGTCGTACACGCCGAAGGAGTCGGGCATGTACCCCACGATCCGCTTTACCTCGTAGGGTTTCTTCACCACGTCGATGCCGTCAATCACGGCGCGTCCCCCGGTGGGCAGCAGCAGCGTCGACAGGATGCGAATGGTGGTGGTCTTGCCGGCACCGTTGGGGCCGATGAACCCGAAGATGTCGCGTTCCTCGATGTCGAGGTTGAGCCGGTTCAGCGCCAGGAAATTGCCGTAGCGCTTGCTGAGGTCGCGCATTTCGATTATCGCCATGGCAAGACATCTCCGAGAGGGTGGGTTCCCGCGGTATAGCCGGCTCGAGCCCGCACCGCCAGGTAGAAAACGTGCTGGTCATTCATGAGCGGCGAGCAAGCGGTCTCCTCGGAGAGACGCCCGACGAAGCCCGACAACATACGGATCGGTTTGCCTTCCGCGTGGTGGGGCGGAGGGGCGTTGAGACCGTACTCCTCCATCCCGGTCATCGGATAGGGGATCGGCCCGAGACGCCCCGCACCCCGGGCCATGCTCGGGTAGTCCTGTTCCAAGGCGATCCCGTACCGCTCGGAATCCCATTTCTCCGGGCCGTCTTCCCCGATGGGAAAGCGATACGTGGTCTTCCGGGTGCGGCCGTCCGATTCAAAGACGTCGGAGACGAGGAGCTCGGGCCGGTAACCCTCCGACCCTCCCTCGGGCCGGAAGGCCAGGGTATGGCCCGGCGGACCCACCCAGTACAGATCCACCTGAATCTCCCGAGGGCGCCTCAAGAGATCCTCCTCGGCAAAAGCCACCTTCAGCTCGCGCGTCTCCCCGCAACCGAGCCGGGTATGGGGGGCGAGGATCATCACAGACGACGCCGGCGCATTGGCGTCGTCGCCGGCGACGGTGGGCTTCGCTTCGGCCTGCGCCACCCATGCCTGGAGCGGCTTCCAGCGGTAAGCGTCCTCGCCCTCGACCTCCACCTCCTCGAGGATCAGGGTCCAGTTCACATTCTTGGCGATGGACGCGTCGAGGACGGCCACGTCGTCCGTTCCCGGACTCCAGGCACACAGCATCGGCCCGAAATCGCGGTCGAGGTTTAGCACGTTCGGATCGCGGTAGAAATTGTAGTAGCTCCCCGGCGTTTCGGACTTCGTAAAGAGGATCAGCGGCAACGCGTTTAGCAGGACGTTCTCCGACTCGCGCGCCCGGGGGTAGGCGGGATAAAACGGATTGAAAGCGGTCACCGCGTTCGCTTGCCCGACGCCCGGATTTTTCACATCGACTTGCAGCTCGTCGCCCTGGACCGTCACGCCCAGCATGCGGCCGTCGAACAACAGAAAAGCCCGCTCGACGGGACGGCCCGTGCGGTTGGTCCACCGGCCCTGGATGCGTTCGCCGTCGAACCGAAGCCGGCCCTCGAACCCGCCGGGGTATTCGGCGTCGCTCTCGATGTGGATCATGCGGAGCTCGCTGGCGCCGACCCGAAGATCCTCGACGCGCGGCGCGTCGCCCTGAACCAGGATGAAGGGGCGTGTGGAGCTCAGATTGGAGCCGCCGAACAGGCCGAAGCCGGGGCCGTGCGTGTCCTGTGCCAGGGCTTCATTCGCCCGGAGGCGCAGGTCGTAGCGCGTGGTGTGGGCGGTCAGCACCCCCAGGAGGGTGTCTCGCCGGGCCGTGCCGCCGCCGGGCGGGATGCGGACCACATCGATCTGCTCGAGCTCGCTCACCCGGGCCCGGCCCGTGGTGCCGAAGACCATGGCGTAGGCCGTGAACCCGAGGGAGAACACCACCAGCGCCGCCCAGGTCCATTCCCTTCTCCGCAACCAACTGAAGAAGAGCCAGTTGCCCACCACACCCACCAGGAAATACAGGGCCAGGTAGGTCATCACCGAGGTCTTGGAATGGATCTCGATCCCGCTGATTTGGGGCAGGGTCTCGGCGGCGAAAGCCGTGGCCGCTGCGAAGGCCGGCTCGGGCATTCGGGGCCGGCCCAGGGAAATCTCGCGCCACAGCTCCGCATAGCCTTCGCAGTTCTGCAGGGACCCGTCCTCGGCGTCCACCGCCAGGGTGTAGACGGCGCCCCGGCCGTAGGGACGGCGCGTCGCCAGCACCCGCGACTGGCCCAAGTTCGTCACCTCGGGATCGACGGGCGTCAGCCGCGCCACGACGCAGTCGCTGTCTTCCCGCGCGCCCGTGCGCAGCTCCGGGGGAAAGGCGTCGGCGGCCAGCGTGGCCTCGTCGATCGTCTCCTCGGTCCCGATTTGCACCCCCAGCAGCTCTTCCAACCACGTGCCGCGGTAGAGCCGCGCGTTCTTGCCCGTGCACACGGCGAGGCGTCCGCCCCGGCGCACGAAATCGCGGATCATCTCCCGCGACCGCAGGCCGATCCGCTCGACCTCCGATTCCCCCACGATAATCACATCGATGGGGTCGTAGCTCTGAGGCAGGTCCGAGAGGAAGGCGAGCTCGTTGTTCTCCAGACACTCCCGGTGGAATCCCCGGTCTCGGTTCTCCCGGTTCACGGCCATGTACAGGAACCCGAACCCCGCCCCGCCGTTGTCGTCGAGCACCAGGCCCAGCAGGTCCTCCTCCGGGATGGGTTGAACCTGCAGCGTATAGGGTATGTCGAGCACCCGCCGGCGGCCGTTGTAGATCTGGACCCGCACCTCCGTGGTCCCCGCCAGGTGGCAGTGCATTTGAAACCGTTTGTGGCTGTTCCGGGCCGATTCCAGGGGAAGGCGGTACGTGGGATTCTGCCGCAGGAGTCCCGCGAGGGTCTCAAGCTCGATGTGCCCCTTGATGTCTTCCTTCGTGTTGCGCACCTGGATCTCGACAGGCACCCAGGTGTTGTCGCGGTAGGCAAAGCCGTAGTTGACGAAGACGTTCACGTTGACGTCGCCGTCTCGCACCGTTTGCGCCGAAGCCGCCCCTGCCGCGCCGAGCAGCACCGCCGCCGCGATGTATAGGGTCTTCAAATCCACGCCCTCCGGCTGTAGATCCACCATTCCACCGCCAGCACCAGCAGCGCCGCCGCCACCAGCATGCGCCACAGCTCCCGGTTCTGGCGCACCTTGCCTCGCTCCGCCGCCACGTGGCTCCGGCCGATGCTCAGGCTGTCGGCGGGCGTCACCGCCGACTCGTTCAACTCCAGCAGGTTCACCGCAAACCGCTCTTCCGCTGCGCCGCGGCGGACCGTGTATACGCCCGCGTCGCCCGTATCTCCATAGTACACCGGCCGGGCCGGATCGAGCGCCACCGACGCCACCGATCCATCCGGCCGCGTCACCGTGGCCGTATCGGCGTCGGGCGCCGGCATCAGGGCCAGGGGACGGCCCGTGGCCACCGTGGCCTCCGTCGACAGCGCGCTCTTCGGGGCCCACGCCACGAGGTTCTGGATAAACAGCGGAAAAGACAGGCGCAGCGGCCAGTTCGAATCCGCCAGGTCAAAGGCCACCACCAGGATCTGCCGCCCCCCGCGCGACACGTCGGCCACCAGCGCGCCGCCCCGGGTCGAGATCAGCGTCCGGGCTCCCTCGGGCAGGACCAGCTTCCGCGCCCGCGCCACGGTCACGCTGCCGGGGTTCAGCAGCCGCATCATGGGGTGCTCGGAATCGGTGGCCAGGATCGGCGGAGCTTCCAGTTCGCCGTCCGCGGAGAGTCCCTCCAGCGGCGGAAGGACGTTAAAGAACACCAGGGTCCCCGGCGGCAGCACTTCCGGCGCGAAACCGTCGAAGACGTACACGTCAAAATTCTCCGACGGGGCATAGGTGGCCGGCGTCGCCTCGCTCAGCTCGACCCGCGGATCGAGTCCGAAGGCGCGTTTGAGGAAAAACCCGCCCGTGGACCCCACGTCCGTCACCAGGAGCACGCGGACCGTCGCGGGCGGCCGCAGGGTCAGCCAGGCCCGGTTGTCCACGTCCAGGGCGTCCTCCACGTCAAGTTCCGCCCGGAGCAGGCCCGCTTCAAGACGCGGAATGGCGAAAAGGAGCTCCGTGGTCTCCCGGGCCCCCACCCGCACTTCCTCCACCGCCAGCGACTGGTCCTCGAGATAAAGCGACAGGGTCGTCTCGAGCGGTTCCTCTGCGTCGTTGTGCACGCGCACCAGGCACTGCCGTTCGCCGCGCCCCTCCAGCGGATCGCGCACGCTGAAGGCCACGATGCCCGCGTTGTCCGAGGTCTCGCCGACCTGGAGGAAGCTGACGTTGAAGGCCCGGGAACCCACCTCGTGGAGGTCGCCGATCTTGCCGTCGCTGAGAACCACCATGCGCAGGTCCGGCACGGTGACCGTCTGTTCCGGATTGCTGGGTTGGAGGGCGCTCGCCATCAGCACGGCATCGCGGAGCCGGGTCGGCGTGTCCACGGCCTCGATGGACCGGATGACCGCGCGCAATCGGCGCCGGTCCGTGGTGAGCTCCGAGAGTACGTCCGCCTTGTCCGCGAAGGCCACCACCATCATCTTGTCGCCCGCCGCCATGTCGTCCACCATCTCCAGCGCGCGTTCTTTCGCGATGTCGAGGCGGGTACGCTGGCCTTCCCGGGTCTGCATGCTCGCCGACCGGTCGACGAGGATGATGAGGTTTTCGCCGCGCACGCCTTCCGACCGGAGATAGGGCCGCGCCAGACCGAACACCAGCAGCAACAGGATCAGAATCTGGAGAAAGAGCAGGAGGTTTTTCCGCAGGCGCTGAAAGGGCGCGTTCGCCGTGAGATCCTCGAGGCTCTTTCTCCACAGCAACGTGCTCGGCACCACCACGGGCGTCCGCCGAAGCTTCAACAGATACAGCAGAATTACGATCGGTATCAGGCCCAGGAAGGCAAACGCGATCGGTGCAAGAAAGGCGCTGCCGACGGCCTGCGCCATCGAGGCGAAGAACGCGCTCATGTCCTCATCGCTCCTTCCGTGTCGGCCGGCGCCGGATCATCGCAGGGCCCCCGCGCGGCGCAGCACGTCGAGCGTCAGCCGCTCGAAAGGCATGTCGCTGACCGCCGGGACATAGGCGATGTCCCGCGCCAGACAGGCCTGCCGCACCGCCTCCTGGAAACCCTGCAGGTTCTCCCTGTACCGCTTCAGCAAGGTCCGGCTCACCGATATCTCCGTGAACTCGTCCGTCTCGCAATCCACCAGCCGCAGGTCGCCCGTCATGGGCGGATCCACCTCCTCCCGCGACAGAAGGTGGATCACGTAGAGGTCCGACCCCGACAGGACCAGTCGGCGCAGACATCCTTCGAAGCCCTCGGGATCCATGAGGTCCGAGATCAACACGGCGATCCCTTTCGCCCGCTGGCGCAACACGTAGCTCCGGCACGACGCTTCGAGTTGCGTGGCGCCGCCGGCCTCCACGCCTTCGAGAAAGGCGAAGAGCTTGCGTGCCGAGGCCTTGCCCCGACACGGGAGCAGTTGCCGGCGCCCTTCGGATGAGAAGGCCTCCACCGCCACCCGGTCCAGCCCCACCAGGGCGATGTATCCCAGCGCCGCGGCCATCTTGCACGCGAAATCGATCTTGCGCGGCGCCCCGTAGGCCATGGACCGGCTCGCGTCGACGAGGACGTGCAGCGTGAGGTCCTCCGTCTCCTGAAACAGTTTCAGATAGAGGTTCCCCAGCCGCGCCGCCACGTTCCAGTCCACGAACCGCAGGTCGTCGCCCTGCACGTAGTCCCGGTAGTCCGCGAACTCCACGCTGCTGCCCTTGCGTTTGCTTCGGCGTTCGCCCTTCGCCGCGCCCAGATGGACCCGCTTCGCCGACAACGCCAGCCGTTCCAGCCGCCGCAGGAACTCCGCGTCCAGCACCCGATCCTGTGTCGATTCGGTCATTCAACGCCTTCCTTCATCGCCAATCCCGACCGGACCTTCCCTGGGCTTTCCCCGAGCGAGATACATACGCAGCACGTCGCTCCGACCAACGACCCGCCCATTCCGAGCTTGGCTTCGCCTCCGGGAAAATTCCCCGAAGGGGATACATACCTTAGCCCAGGGTCAGCGAGCGCAAGCGAGCGCCACCCTGGGTATGGCACGGACCCGACTTGGTTGTTTCCCTGAAAGGGATACATACGCACACCTTGGGCCAACACGCGCACCACGGCGTTCGCAAACGTCGTCGATCTCGGGTCCCTCGACGGCTCCACAAGACATCCCTCTCAATCCCATACGTACCGTTCCTCGAAATCCAGACGACGCCCCAACAGGAATGCGCGAAACTCGTCTTGGAAACTCATCGTGGCGTGATGTTGAGGTTGCTCGCGAATGTACTTCATTACCTGCGGCGCCGCGTCGTAACTCACCGAGAACGCGCCATATCCCGCCTGCCAATAGAAATCGGAGATCCCCTTCGTCTTCAGCCATTTCGAGGTGGAACGTTTGCACTCGCCTATCACCTTCGACAGGGCATGGGACTTTGACAGATTGCACAGGGCGTGTATGTGGTCGTCGTATCCTCCGATGGACCACACGGGCGAATCGTAGTAGTCCAGAACCGCCGCCATATACGCGCAGAGTTCGTCCCGCAGAGTGTTGTCGCGCAAAAAGGGGATACGACCTTTGGTCGAATAGATGATGTGCACCAGAAGTTGCGACAGCGACTGTGGCATTTCCGGGCTCCTCCGTTATGAATCCCTCTCATGGTCCCCGCCCACGAAGGCCTGCATCGAACGCGGTTCCGCGAGTCCGGCTGGTCGGTGCGAAGCGCTGCGTATGTATCCCCTTCGGGGAAAAGACGAGGTGGGTGGCGCGAGTACCCAGGGTGGCGCTCGCTGTCGCTCGCTGACCCTGGGCTAAATTATGTATCCCCTTCGGGGAATTTTCCGCAGGTACTCGGCAAGTCCGAAACTGTAGCGTAAGCGATTGGACCGACGCCCTACGTTCGCATCCTTCTCGGAGAAGTCCACACAACATGGGTGGGGTTGAGAGTAGATCATGCGCATCTCGAAACATCTCACGCCACCTGTGTCGCCGCGGTGGGGACGTGGGCCAGGATGTCGTTCACAATATCGTCGGAGGTCACGCCGTCGGCTTCGGCTTCGAAATTGAGGAGGACCCGGTGGCGCAGGGCGGGCAGGGCGGCATGGCGGATGTCGTCGAAGCTCACGTTGAACCGGCCGTGGCGCAGGGCGTTGACCTTGCCGGCCAGCAACAGGGCCTGGGCGCCCCGGGGACTCGACCCGTACCGCACGTACCGCGCCACCCGTTCAGGCCCGAACCCGCTGCCCGGCTGGGTCGCCAGGATCAGGCGAACGGCGTAGTCGGCCACGGGCGGCGCCACGGGCACGTCTCGCACGAACCCCTGCCACCGGTTGATCTCGACGCCGTCCATCACCGGTTGCCCCTTGGGCACCTCGCGCCGGGTGGTGCGGTCGAGGATGGCCAGGAGGTCCTCCCGGCTGGGATACTCCACCACGAGCTTGAAGAAGAACCGGTCCAACTGGGCCTCCGGCAGGGGATAGGTGCCTTCCATCTCGATGGGGTTCTGCGTGGCGAGCACGAAGAAGGGCT
>CAYVOE010000247.1:3611-7798 GCA_964452795.1 uncultured Nitrospiraceae bacterium | reverse complement strand
CGGTTCGACACCAACCTGGCCATTCCGGACGCCCTGTCCGACATCGCCGCGTTGAGCTACCTGCGCGGCGCCAGCCTCAACAAGCTGATGGACGCGGAACTCCAGGGCACCGTGGACGCCCTGCAGGTCAGCCGTCGGCCCGTGGTGCGGATTACCCTGCCGCGGGTCACGGCGCATACGGTGGCCCAGTTGCTCTACATGCTCGAGGTGGAAACCGCCCTGGCCGGTCTTCTCTACAACGTAAACGCCTTCGACCAACCCGGCGTTGAGGAAGGGAAGAACCGGGCCCGCGCCCTCATGGGGAGCCCGGGTTGACTCCAGAGCCGCTCCATTTCCCCGAGTACGGAGACGGGGGAGACTACGTCGGCGCCCAGCGGAGCCGCCGGGCTTTCCGTTTCTTCGTGCTCACCGTGGTGGCGTTCACGGGCCTTCTGGCGTTTTCCGAGCTATATCTCCAATACGAAGGGGCCGAGCGGTTGTACATGCTGGCGCTCACGAAGCACCCCGAGTCGGCCCGGGTGTTCTTGCAACAGGCCGTGCGCCGCGACGAGCAGACCCACGAGGCCCCGACCCCGAAGTACCTGATGGCGCTGGCCGCTCGGGAGGAAAAAGATCGAATCCTACCCACCTACGAGCGGGCTTTCAGCCTGGATCCGCAAAATCCGGCTCTGGCCATCCGGTACGGGTGCGAGCTGGCCCAGGCAGGAGAGTACGAAGCGGCCGCCGAGAAGTTCCGAGTGGCCGCCGCGGCCGATCCGGCCAACGCGTTGCCCTTGTATCTGGCCGCCTCGGTCCATCCCTTCGCTGTGGAAGGGGAGGAGGGCCTGAGCGAATCGCTGACCTCTGTGGCGGTGGCCAACAACAGCGACAAGCTCGTGGTCTATCCAAAGCCGCTCTGGTTCTCGAGTCTGCCTCAGCGGGGTCGGGCCTACGCCCGGCTGTGCCGCGAGCTCGTCGACCAGTGTTCGAGGCCGATTTCCCGGTACGTCAACCACGTCGTCGGGCTCGCCCAGCGCGACATTGATCGGGGTCGTATCGTGTACTGGGACTCGTGGCTCCAGACCCTTCAGGAGATGGGCGAACGAATCGTCCGGAGCGCCCGGGCGCCGCAGCGCGACGGATCCGTGAGCTGGCCCGGCGCGGCCCGAGAGGCGGCCTTGGGCATCGACGTGCAACTGCACGCCCTCGAGCAGCGCCTGCGCATCAGCCGAGCCCGGGGCGGACCCGGCAACCCCGAGTTTGAGGCGCGCCGTACCGCCCTTGAAGCGGCGCGCGACAGGCTCTATGATTTCGAGAATGGGGCGCCGGACCGCATGGCCCTGGATGAACGGGGCTACGCCTTTCCCCTTCGGCTGCTGGTCAAGACGGTGCTCGTCCTCTCCGCGGTTTACCTCGCGTTGCGTATCGTGTGGGGGGTGCTGCGCCGACGGCGAATGGGACGCGCCCCCATCGACACGGAAGCGGCCGCGGTGGAGTCGGAAGAAGCCGCGCCGGACAAGGTCCCGGCCTCGCGCCGACCGGCCCCGGCCATGGAACCCGAAAGAACCGTGCGCCATCCGTGGCTCGGCAAGACCGTGCTCTTCGCCGGAGCCGTGTTGCTCCTGATCACGCTCTTTGTGGTCTTCGCACTGCAGCGAAGCGGCGTGGCCGAGACTGCCTGGATTCCGCCCTTGACCCTGGTATGGTGGTTCGAGGTGACGGCGCTCCTGTGTTTTGGCCTGGCCTACCCGTTCCTGACCCTGGCGCGGCCCCGTCAGGTGGCCGAGCGCAACGCCGCCCGGGAAGACCTCGACGAGGCCTGGGCCGCGGCGCGCCGGCGCTACCGATACGCGGCCCTGTGCTTCATGAGCCGATACTATGGGATTTTGCTGGGCAGCCTGTGGGTGGTGGTCAGCCTCTGGATCGTTGGCTACCGCATGGCGGCCGGTCTGTACCCGTGGCAATTGTCGCTGCTCACGTCGGGCCTGATAGAGGAAGAGATGGAGGCGGTTCGGCAGGCCCTGTCTCTGTTGGGCTAGTGAGAAGCGGCGACGGCGCGGGGAGTACCCTTGACAGCGAGTTGTCAAGAGTTTACATTGGGTATCTAGTTGGTTGATAACGGTTTGCGCCGATTTTACACGTCGAAATAAACGGTGAAAACGGCGATATTCGCCGGGTCCAATTTGACATACCCGAACCTCAGCGGCTATAATTCTGGCTGAATCTAAGTATTCTGCGAATACGAGAATGGCCCGCTGAGGCCGGCTGTTCGCGTGCGGACCCTGGAGGGAAGAAGACGGTGAGTGACCGCGAGCAGAAAGCGTTTACGACCTTCGAGGCGGCCAAAATCTGCCATGTAACCCATCACAGCATAAAAAACTGGATCAAGCAGGGCCTGATCAAGGCTTCGCGCACGCCGGGGGGGCATTATCGCATCCTCGAAGAGGACCTCGATGCCTTTCGGGAACAGTACGACATGTTCCCCCGCGACAAGAGCGCGTCCAAGAAGCGGGTCATGATCGTGGACGACGATCCGGACGCGCTGGCGTTGATGGAGAAAATCCTGAGCGACGAAGGCTTCGAACTCATCAAAGTGAGCAATGCGACGGAAGTGGGGCTCAAAGCAGCCCAGCTCTCGCCGGATCTCATCCTGCTCGATTTTCTCATGCCCGAGATCAACGGGTTTGAAGTGTGCCGCGCCCTGCGCGATAATGACATGACGCGCAGCGTGCCGATCATGGCCGTCACGTGCCTGACCAAAGAGCAGGATATCGAACGCATTTTCGACTGCGGTGCGGACGAATATCTGCCGAAGCCTTTTCGCGTGGACCAGATGCTGGAGAAGGTTCGGGAACTCATAGGCCGGGGCCGCGTCGTCGAGTAGTCCCGTCCATGGAAATATCATGCGTTCAGACGAACCCCGCCGGGGTATTGAGCGGAGAATCCTGACCTCGATCCTTGTCGTGGGCATCTTGCCCATGGCGCTGGTGGTGGTGGCAGGGTATCTGCTGGCGCGCGTGGGCCAGATGGACGCAGCGGCGCGCTAGTTGGCCGACGCGGCCGAGACGCGGGCTTGGGTGATTCGACTGGCGCTGGGGACGCAGTGGAAGCACATCGACCAGTTGTCCCAGAACCCCGAGGTGGGACGGCTCATCGCCGCCGCATCCCGGGAGGAGACGGAGGGGGGCACGGTCGATTCGGCCCGCGAGGCCCTGCGTCAGATGCTGGTGCGCGAGAAGGAGCACGTCCAGGACGGCGTCGCCGTTACCGCATACGATGCCGAGGGAGAGGTGCTGGCGTCGGCGGGCGTGGAAGACACCCTCGGTCGTCGGGCGCGGGCCCGCCTTCTCGAGTTTCGGGGGCCGGGGTTTCTCGATGTAGACTACGTTCCCGAGCAGCGGCAGTACAACGCGGTGGTGGCTTCGCCCGTGGGGGGGACGGGGACGGACTCGCCGGCCGGATTCCTGGCCATCACGTTTACCCTCGACAACCTGCTTCGATTCGTGTTCGGCCCCGGGCCGGCGTCCAATTCGCGCCAGGCGGACGGCAACGTATTCCAGATCGTCTACGAAGGGGGCGAGGAACTGCGCGTCGCCTACCTGGCGTCGGACGTGCCCTTCGGCCATGCCGTTCGACCCATGCCCATGGACCCCCGGCTGGCGCGGGCGATTGAACAGCGTCCGGTGCCGACGGGTCCCCTGACCCTGGGCGAATACACGTCGGCGGCGGGCGGGCCCATTGACGTCCTTCTTACCTACCGCCCCATATTCGAGCAAGGCAGCTATTACATCGTGGCTTACCGTCCCCGCGGCAGCGTGTTCAGCCTGCTCAACCGGGCGGCGGTGGCGGGGATCCTGTCGTGCACGGCCCTGGTGGGCTTCCTGTGCTTCCGGGCGTACCGGAACGTGCACAACAACATCGTGCGTCCCGTGATGCTCCTCAACGAGGGGGCCCAGATCATCGGGCAGGGCGATCTCGAGTTGAAGCTCAAGATCGGCACGGGCGACGAGATCGAGGAGCTCGCCACTTCGTTCAACAAGATGGCCCTGGCGCTCAAGCGCAACATCCGTCGCCTCGAGGAGTCGGAAGAGCGGTACCGCAGCCTGGTGACCTCCATGCGCGACGGAATCTATCAGACCGATCTGAGCGGGGCTCTTTCCTACCTCAACCCCGCCGGGGTCGAAATCTTCGGCTACACGCAGTACGAG
>CAYVOE010000247.1:0-3601 GCA_964452795.1 uncultured Nitrospiraceae bacterium | reverse complement strand
CCTGGGTCAGAAGCTCCGGGCCTTCTTCCTGTCCGAGCCGGAGTACGGCCACTTCATGGCCGAGCTGGACGCCAAGGGCTTCGTCGAGCGGTCGCGGATCTGGATGAAGCGGCGCGACGGCCGGTCCATTTGCGTTGAGCTGTCCGGCAACGTGGCCTATTCGGACGACGGCGTAATGGAAGGGTTCGAAGGGACCTTCCGGGACGTCACCAAGAGCGTGCGGCTCGAGCAGGAGGCGCGGGAACGCTCGGAACGCCTGAACGCCATCAACCAGATCGCCAACGTCATCAATTCGAGCCTCGAGGCGGGGCGGCTGTACGAAAGCCTGGTGGTGGAGGTCAAGAAGCTCGTCGATTTCGACTACGCCTCGTTGTCGCTGTGGAGCGACGAGGGCCAGTGCTTCCATACGCGTCAGCTCTGGCCGGAAGTGGAGCGGCGCGGGGAAGCGCCGACCTATCGCATTGACGGGAGGGGATCCTGCGCCGCCGGGGTGGCGGAAAAACGGGAGTGCCTCATTATCGAAGACCTCGAGGCGGACCCGTGCCACGAGAACGAATTCACCCGCGATACGCGGAGCTGCCTGTGCGTGCCCCTCTATGCCACGGGCCGCATCATCGGGACGCTCAACCTCGGGGCGCGCCGGCGCCAGGCCTTCTCGGAGCGGGACGTCGAGGTGCTCGAGCAGATGGCGCCCCACGTGGCCGTGGCGATTCGGAACGCCCACCTGCTGGACAACCTCCAGCAGTCCCTGCAGGAAGTGACGCGGGCGAGAGAAGAGCTTCACGCCGCCAATGAAGAGCTCAAGACGCTCGACGAAATGAAGACGAACCTGCTCTCGAACGTGTCCCATGAGCTGCGCACCCCCCTGGTGTCGGTCATGGGGTACACGGACATGATCTACAACGGGAAGGTGGGGCCCATCAACGAGACGCAGAAGGATTACCTGAGCATCAGCCTGAGGAACATCGAAAAGCTGGTTACGCTGATCGAGAACCTGCTCGATTTCTCGAGGCTCCACCGCGGCGCCGAGCAATTGGTCTTCGACACCTTCGATCTCGTCGACTGCGCCCGGGGCGCGGTTCAGCTCATCAAGCCGGTGGCCGACGAGCACGGGATTACGGTGGAGCTCAAGGCGCCCGACGAGCTGGTGCTGGTCGAGGGGGACAAGGGCAAGATCGGTCAGGTCTTCACGAATCTCCTTTCGAACGCGGTGAAGTTCAGTCCCGACGGCGGCGTGGTGACCCTCGAATTGCAGACGACCCAGGATTCGGTCGAAGCGTCCGTGACCGACCGCGGCATCGGCATCCCGCCCGAGGCCCTCGACAAGATCTTCACGCGGTTCTACCAGTACGACAGTTCCTCGACGCGCAAGTACGGCGGCACGGGCATCGGCCTGTCCATCGCCCAGGACATCGCGCGTCTCCACGGCAGCCGCATCACGGTGGCCAGCGAAATGGACAAGGGCAGCACCTTCGCGTTCACGCTGCCCCTGTGCGCCACCCGCGAGGACCGGGAAGACGCCGCGCGCACCCTGCTCCCGCCCATGACCCAGGTGCTGATCGAGCTGGTCACCCACGACCGGGCCTTGAGCGCGGAAGTGCGGAACTGCCTGATGCCCGAGGGAATGGACGTGATCCAGGCGGTAAACGTCGAGCAGGCCGTGGCCCTGGCCGAGAGGCACAGCCCGGACTGTGTGGTCATCGACACCGAGCTGCGCGGCAACGGGAAGAGCTCCCTCGACGCCCTGCTCGAGAACCCCGCCACGAGCCGCCTGCCCATCATCCTTCTGACGAACGAGCCGGAGGCCTACGACCGATACCGGACGCTCGTGGCGTCGCGCATCAAGCGCGGGTTCCGCAAGAGTACCCTCCTCAGCGGGATTGGTTATGCGCTGAATCCCGGGGGCCCTGGCGCCGAGTCCCTGGGCCGCAAGGTCCTGTGCGTGGACGACGACCCGGAGATCCTGATCTTTATCCGACGGCTGCTCGAAGGGGAAGGGCTCGAAATCGAGCAGTGCGCTTCCGGGGCGGAAGCCCTCGAAAAGGTCGCCACCCGCGAGTTCGGCGTGGTGCTGCTCGACATCGCCATGCCCGGCATGGACGGGTGGGAGGCCTGCCGCCGGATCAAGTCCGATCCCGCCCTGCGCGGCATTCGGGTCTACATGGTCACGGCCAAGCCCATCGATCCCCAGGCCCCTCGTACACAGGAAGCCGCGGCCGACGGGGTGCTGCTCAAGCCCTTCAAGGCCGAGGACCTGATCGACCTCGTTCGAGGGGGTCAGGCCGCCGGCGCGGTCCCGGACAGCTAGCCCGTGAAAGATCGGCTTCAGACATGGGCTCCGGACCGGCCCTTTTGGACGCTGCTGCATTTCAGCCGCCCGTACTGGAGGAGCTACATCGTCGGCATCGTGCTGGCGCTGCTGTTTTCGCCCGTCGCCGTGGCCATGCCGCTGGTCATCGACGCGGCCTTCGACCGGTTCCAGGCCGGCACCATGACGGGGGGGCGGCTGTGGTTCTATTTTGGCCTGCTCATCGCCATCGCGGGGGTGACGGGCGTGGCGCGCTATTTCCAGCGCATGCTGATGATCGGCGCGTCGCGGCGCATCGAGTACGACCTGCGGAACGCCTATTTCGCCCACGTCCAGACCCTGGCGCAGGACTTTTTCCACCGGAAATCGACGGGCGACATCATGGCCCGGGCCACCAACGACATGAACTACGTCCGCATGGTCCTGGGCCCGGGCGTCATGTACGGAATCGACCTGATCATCCTGCCCTACGCCCTGGCGGTGATGATCCACAAGAGCCCCCTGCTCACGGCCTTCGCCCTGGTGCCGCTGCCGCTGCTCACGATCCTGGTGTACCTCTTCGTGACGTACATGCACCGCCAGTCGAAGGTGGTGCAGGAGCAGTTCGGCGTCGTGAACTCGCGGGTCCAGGAGGACCTGTCGGGCGCACGCGTGGTCAAGGCCTACGGCATCGAGGAGCGGGAATTGCGCTCCTTCCGCGAGGAATCGACCCGGTACATGCGCGAGAACATGCGGCTCTACGGCGTACAGGCCCTGGGACAACCCATCATCGGCCTCGTCGGGGGCCTGATGGTCCTGTTCATCCTCTGGCGCGGCGGCCTCATGGTCATCGGCGGCCGCATCGACGTGGGCGACTTCACCGCCTTCATCCTGGTCCTGCTGATGATGATGTGGCCCCTCGAGTCGCTGGGCTGGATCCTCACCCTGTATCAGCGGGGCTCGGTGGGCATGCGGCGCATCCTCGAGATCATGTCCGAGACGCCCTCGATCCGCGACGGCGAGTCCACCCGCGACGACATCCGGACGCTGAACGGAGCCATCGCCTTCGAAAACGTGACCTTCGGTTACGGCGACGAACCGGTGCTGCACGACGTGAGCTTCCGGATCGAAGCGGGACAGACGGTGGCCGTTGTGGGGCCCACGGGTGCGGGCAAGTCGAGCATCGTCGGCCTCATCACGCGCGAGTACGACCCCACATCGGGACGTGTGACGGTGGACGGCGTGGATGCGCGCCACATCCCGGTGCGCGTCCTGCGCGGAGCCATCGGCTACGTGCCCCAGGATACCTTCCTG
>CAYVOE010000246.1:0-7799 GCA_964452795.1 uncultured Nitrospiraceae bacterium | reverse complement strand
CCGCGGCGGCCGGCAGCGGATCGAGCGCGACGAAGCGGACGTGCTGGCGGGTCTGCGGGGCGGCAAGACCCTGGGCAGCCCCATCCTGCTGGCCGTGTGGAACCGCGACTTCGAGAACTGGCGCGAGGCCATGGACCCGTGGGCGCCGTCCACGGGCAAGAAGGCGGAGAAGTTCGTCCAGCCCCGGCCGGGCCACGCCGACCTCGTGGGGGCGCTGAAATACGACCAGGACGACTGCCGCAACATCCTCGAGCGGGCCAGCGCGCGGGAAACGGCGGCCCGGGTGGCCGCGGGCGCCCTGTGCCGGAAGCTGCTCGCCGAGTTCGGCGTCGATCTGGCCGGTCACGTGGTGCAGATCGGGCCCGTCACGGCCGACACCGACAACGTCCCTTCCGAACAGATCCGCCCCCTCTCGATGGAGTCGGAGGTGCGGTGCTGCGATCCCGAGGCCGGCGCCGCCATGATCGAGGCCATCCGCGAGGCCAAGCGCGACAAGGACACCCTGGGCGGCGTGGTCGAGGCCCGGGCCTGGGGCCTGCCCCCCGGACTGGGAAGCCACATTCAGTGGGATCTCAAGCTCGACGGACGCATCGCCCAGGCCATGATGAGCATCCAGGCCGTCAAGGCCGTCGAGATCGGCCTGGGCTTCCGCGGCGCCGGGCGGCGGGGAAGCCGGTTCCACGACGAGATCGTGCGGGTCGAGGAGGAGGGCATCCCCGGGCCCTACCGGCGCACGGGCAACAACGCCGGCGGCACCGAGGGCGGCATGACCAGCGGCGAGCCCCTGGTGGTCCGGGTCATGATGAAGCCCATCTCGACCCTCATGAAGCCCTTGCGCAGCGTCAACCTCGAGACCAAGGAGCCGGCCGACGCCGTCGTCGAGCGCAGCGACACCTGCGCGGTGCCGGCCCTGGCCATCATCGTCGAGTCGGCCCTGGCCATCGTGCTGGCCCAGGCCTTCATCGAGCGTTTCGGCGGCGACAACGTGGCCGAGATGCGGCGCAACTTCGAGGCCTACGCCGCGGCCATCGCCGAACGATGACCGCCCGGGCGGAGCCCGACGCCGTCGTCTCCATATCCCTGCCCACGCCCTTCCCGGTCGGCGCGGTGAACGCCTACCTGTTCAAGGGCGAGGCCGTGACCCTGGTGGACACGGGCCCGAACTCGGAAGAGAGCCACGACCGGCTGGTCCGGGCGCTCGGCGAACACGGGGTGAAGCCGTCCGACCTCGAGGTCATCCTCATCACCCACGGCCATCTCGACCACATGGGCGGCCTGGCCCGGTTGCTCGAGGAAACGGACGCCGCCGCCTACGCCCATCCCCTCGCCGTCGAGCGGGCCCGCGATCTCGAAGCGTCGAGCGGCGAGAACGCCCGGTTCCACCGCGAGATCCTGCGGGAATTCGGCGTGCCGGAGGCGCTGCGCGAGGATTTCGCCGCCCTCCCGGAACCGGCCGCCACCCTGGGACGGGCCGTCGACATAGGGCACGCCGTCGAGCACGGCGACCGGGTCGGCCCCTTCACGGTGCACCACGTGCCCGGCCACTCGCCGTCGGACGTCCTCTTCGTGCACGACGAGAGGCGCTTCGCCTTCACCGGCGACCACATCCTGAAGGGCGTCAATCCCAACCCGCTCCTTCGACGTCCGCCGCCGGGGAGGCCGCGCCCCAAGGCCCTCGTCGATTACCTCGATTCCCTTCGCCGCACGCGCGCCCTCGACCTCGACGTGTGCTATCCCGGCCACGGCGAACCCATCACGAACATGCGCGAAGCCGTGGACGCCCTGCTGGCGCGAAACGAAAGTCGGCTCGAACGCGTCTTCTCCGCCCTGTCGGAGCGGCCCATGACGCCCTACGAGGTCTGCCGGAAGCTGTACCCGAAGCTCGAGGTGTCCCAGCTCATCCTGGGCCTGTCCGCCGTCGTGGGCAGCCTCGAGGTCCTTGAAGAACGGGGCCGCGTCCGTTCCGAGCGCGCCGACACCCGCCTCCTGTACCGCCGCACCCTTCCCGAGACGTAATCGCCCGGCCGCCTCCCGCCGCTTAAGGTTTCGAGGACGGAGAGGGCTCGGAAGAAGGCGGCTCGGCCTCCGGGTCCGGAGGCGAGACCTCGCGGGCGGCGAAGCGTTCCAGTCGTTCCTTGAATTCCGCCTCTTTTCCGCGGTCCGTGGGCCGGTAGTACGTGAATCGCGGCACGCCGTAGTCCTGCTCGACAAAGCCCTCGTCGTAGTCGTGGGCGTACCGGTAGTCCTTGCCGCGGCCCAGGCGGTCGGCGCCGGCGTAGTTCGCGCTCTGCAGGTGCCGGGGAACCGCCACGGTCTTCCGTTCGCGCACGTCCTGCCCGGCCTCGTTGATGCCGACGTAAGCGGCGTTGCTCTTGGGGGCGCAGGCCACGTAGGTGGCGGCCTGGGCGAGGATGATCCGGGCCTCGGGCAGGCCCACGAGTTCGCAGGCCTGGAACGCCGCCGTGGCCACCACCAGCGCCTGAGGGTCGGCGTTGCCCACGTCCTCCGACGCGGCGATGCAGATGCGACGCGCGATGAACCGGGGGTCCTCACCCGCCTCGAGCATCAGGGCCATCCAGTACAGCGCCGAATCGGGGTCGGTGCCGCGCATGCTCTTGATGAAGGCCGAGGCGGCGTCGTAATGCTCGTCGCCGGTGCCGTCGTAATGGATGAGCTTGCGCTGGATGCTCTCCTGGGCCACGTCGACGGTGATGTGGACGACGCCGTCCCGGGGAGGCGTGGTGAGCATGGCGATTTCGAGGGCGTTCAGCGCGCGGCGGGCGTCGCCCTCGGCGTAGCGGGCGATGTGCTCGAGGGCCTCGGCGTCGGCCCGCACGTCCACCTCCGGCAGGCCGCGCTCGGGATGGGCCAGGGCCCGCTCGAGGAGGCTTCGAACGTCGCCGTCGTCGAGCCGGCGCAGCTCGAACACCTGGGATCGCGACAGCAGGGGCGACACGATGCTGTGGAAGGGGTTCTCCGTGGTGGCGCCGATGAGGATGACGTTGCCGTTCTCGACGTCCGGCAGGAGGGCGTCCTGCTGGGCCCGGTTGAACCGGTGGATCTCGTCGATGAACAGGATGGTGCGGCGGCCGTCGTGGATCCGGCGATCCTTGGCCTTCTGAATGACCTCCCGCAGGTCCTTGACCCCGGAGGTGACGGCGTTGAGGTTCTCGAAGGCGGACCGGGTGCGCATGGCGATGATCCGGGCGAGGGCGGTCTTGCCGGAGCCCGGCGGACCGTAGAGCACCAGGGAGGTGATGCGGTCGGCCTCAACGGCGCGGCGCAGGATCTTGCCGGGGCCGACGATGTGGTCCTGGCCGACGATCTCGTCGAGGGTGCGGGGAGCCACGCGCCGGGCCAGGGGCGCTTCGCTGCGGAGCCGCTCGGCCGCGGCGTGTTCGAAGAGGTTGTCGCTCATGGAAAGATGGTAACGCCGCCGCGGAGGCAACACAAAGGACCGGCCCCCTACGAATCGGCCCCGAGTTCCCGAAGCCGTTCCGCGGCCGCCGTCTTGCGGAACCGGATCGCCGAGGCCAGGGGCGTCTCACCCTCGTCGTTCCGGGCGTTGATATCCGCGCCCGCCTCGACCAGGACCTCCATGACGTTGGGGCGCCCGTAGACAGCGGCGGTGTGGAGCGGGGTGTCGCCGAACTCGTCGCGGGCCGTCGCATCGGCCCCGGCCTCGAGGAGCATCCGGGCCTCCTCCGGCCGGTCCCACATGGCCGCCACGTGGAGCGGGGTCATGCCGGTGACGTCCCGCGCGCCCACATCGGCCCCGCGCTCGAGGAGCAGGGCCACGACCTGGCTGCGGCCGGAGCCGACGGACTCGTGAAGGGGCGTTTTGTCGAGGTCGTTGCGGGCGTTCACGGCGTCGGGATTGGCGTCGAGCGCTTCCCGAACCATTTCGGTCTCCCCCCAGCGGGCAATGTCGTGAATGCTCGCCCCGCAGCCGGCCGCCAGGCACACGACCAGCAACCCTACCGGATATCGCATGAATTGCCATCGAGCCACGAGATTCGAATCTCCCTCTCATCCTTTATGCCGGCACACACGCCCCGATTGTACCCCCCTCGCCCCCGCCGGAACCAGCCCACGCAAAAAGCTCCATCGCCGGGCCGGGACGACCGGGCCACACCGTCGGTTGACGCGGAACCGTCCCCGTGGCACGATAGGGCCCGACCGAGCGACGGTACGGGAGGAATGGATGAGTTCGTGGAACCAGGCCTGGCGCAACTGGCGCCACCGCCGCAAGTTCGACAAGGTGGGGAGACGGTGCCGGTTCCTGGGGAAGGATCTCGAGGTGGACGGCCACGTCGAGCTCGGCGACCGGGTCAAGATCCGTAACCATGTGATCATGCGCACGAGCGGGGGCGGCCGCATCGTCATCGGCGACGGCTCCGGCCTGAGCTACTACTGCTACATCGAATCCACCCAGTGGGTCCAGATCGGCCGGTACACGGGCATCGCCGAGTTCACCGTCATCCGCGACACCAACCACGCCGTCATCGGGACCAGCGAGCATTGGCGGTTCACCCCCTACATCGCGGAACCCATCGTCATCGGCGATTCGTGCCTCATCGCGAGCCGGGTCTACATCGGCCCGGGCGTGGCCATCGGCGACGGGGCCGTCATCGCGCCCAACAGCCTCGTGACGAAGGACGTGCCCCCCTACGAGGTCTGGGGCGGCAACCCGGCGCGGCGGATCGCCCACCGCACCCGGAACGTCCCCGACATCCTGCGCAAACGCTACGAGGAGCTCGTCGAAAAGTTCGGCGTGCGGACGGATCGGCACGGTTGGGAGGAGCGGCTTGAGGAATCCCGCGCCGCCGCCGAGACCGGGATCAACCGCGCCGCCGAAGAGCGCGATCGGCTCCGCGCCCGGCTGGTCGAACGCCCCACCGACGGCGCCGACGCCGATCTGTAGGGTCGGCAGCGGAACCGCACCGCCTCAAAAAGGAAGCACCCCCGCGCGATGCGGAGGCGCTCCCGAGAACGATGCAGGAATGAAGAGGTCTAGCGCTTGGAGAACTGGAACCGCTTGCGGGCGCCGGGCTGGCCGTACTTCTTGCGTTCGACCTCGCGGGCGTCGCGGGTCAGCAGTCCGGCCCGGCGCAGGGGCGACCGGAGATTTTCGTCCCACTTGACGAGGGCGCGGGCGATGCCGAGGCGCAGGGCGCCGGCCTGACCGGAGAGTCCGCCTCCGTCGCAACGGGCGCGGATATCCCACTTGTCCGTGCCTTCGGTGATTTTCAGCGGCTGCGTAGCCATCATGACCAGCACCTCCCGCTCGAGATACTTGTCGATGGGCCGGCCGTTGACGGTGATGACGCCCGTACCCGGCTTGATGCGGACCCGGGCGGTGGCGCACTTGCGCCGACCGATGGCTACCGTTTCGTTCGTCGTCGTTGCCACGTCTTGGAACTCCCGTTATTTGAGGGTTCGGGGCTGCGGGTTCTGGGCCGCGTGCGGATGCTCGGCGCCGGCGTACACGCGCACGTGGCGCGCCAGGGACCGCCCGAGGCGGTTGTGAGGCAGCATCCCGGTGATGGCGAGCATCATGGCGCGGGTCGGATGCTTGGCCATGAGGTCGTTGTAGGACTGCGCCCTGAGGCCCCCCGGATACCCCGAGTGGCGATAGTACATCTTGTCCTGGCCCTTGTTGCCGGTGACCCGAGCCTTGGCCGCGTTGATCACGATGACGTGGTCTCCGCAGTCCAGGTACGGCGTGAACTGGGGCTTGTGCTTGCCGCGCAGGATGGTGGCCGCTTCCGCCGCCACACGTCCGAGGACCTGGCCTTCGGCGTCGATGACGTACCACTTCTTTTGAATGTCACCCTGCTTGGGGACATAGGTCTTCACGATTCCAATTCCTCCGAAGATCCACCTCTCCGCACGGATCGGCAGCGCATTAACTCCTGAAATAGACACCGGAATATACCAAACGGCCCGGGCGGAGTCAAATTTACGCGCCGTGCACCGGAACAGCGCCGCGGAGCCCTGCGGTCCGCGGCGCTCCTGGCCGGACGGGCCCGGGCGCCCCGTCCGGCAAATCGCCCTCTACGAGGTCCGGCTCAGGAGTTCCCGGGCCTTGGGTTCCGACTGCCGGATGATGTCCTCCGACAGGCGCATCTCCATCAGCGAGAGCAGGAAAGACAGGGTCGACTCGGCGCCCTCGTTTTGATTCACCCGGTCGGGGCTGAGCCCGTCGTGGCAGCCGCCGGTGCTGGGATCGTACAGGGACGCGCGCAGGTCGTTCCGTCCAAGGAACCATTCGAAGGCGCGGCGGGCTTCCCGGCGCCAGAATTCGTCGCCCGTCATGCGAAACGCGTCGAGGCAGGCGGAAACGGTGGAGTAGGCCTCGACGGGCTGCTGGTCGAACCGGGCCTGTTCCTCGCCCCGGCGATACCAGCCGTGGCAGCCGATGGGCACGAAGTGTCCCTCCTCCTGCTGCACCTCGACCAGCCAGCGAAGGGCTCCCAGGGCGGTGTCGACCATGTCGCCCCGCTCGAGCCACTGGCCGCAAAGCATGAGGGCGTGGGGCAGCTTGGCGTTGCAATAGGTCAGGATGTCCTCGCACCAGGGCCAGCCTTCCTTGCTGTTGTCGGAGAAGGCCTGGAGCAGCCGCTCGGCGAGATCCTTGCGAATCTGCTGGGCGCCGCGGTGGCCGTAGAATCGGCGCATGAACTCCATGATCCCGAGGACCGAGAAGGACCACGCCCGCGGGCTGACGAAGGACTCGACCACGGGAAGGGCCTCGTCGAAGAGGCGCCCCGCGAGGCCCCGCAGCCCGGGATCGCTCGAGCGCCCGGCCGTGAAGCCGAGGGCCCACAAGGCGCGGCCGTGGCTGTCTTCCGACCCGACCTCCTCGAGCCAGCGCCGATCGTAGGCGAAGAAGTTGCGGAACCGCGACGTCTCCGGGTTGAAGGCGTGGTTGAGAAAGGCCAGGTACCGGCAGCCCAGTTGGCGCGCCTCGGCGGCCGTCGGATCGCCCAGTTCCTCGAGCAGGACCGCCAGGACCAGGGCCCGGGCGTTGTCGTCGGTGGTGTAGCCCTCGTCGTAGTTCGGCACGCTGAAGGTGGCATGCTGCAGGATGCCGGTGTCGTCGGTCATGCGGCGCAGGTGGTCGAGGTTGAGCGGCGGCAGGTCGACGGGCCGCTTCTCGAAGCTCGACAGGAGGAACGACACGCCCCGGGGCTTGTGGAAGCGCTCGGAACGGGCCCGCTCGAAGGTGGCCATGTACTGCTGGGCCACATTGGACCAGATCATGTCGCGGCCGAAGAGGTAGGCCCGCTTGCGCATGGCGTCGAGCTCGGCCTCGTTGTCTAGGAGTTCGCAGACCTTCTCGGCGATGGCGCCCGAGTCCCGGGGCGGCACCAGAACGCCCCGCCCGTCGGCCAGCAGCTCTTCCGCATACCAGTAGGGCGTCGAGATCACGGCCTTGCCGGCGCCCAGGGCGTAGGCCAGGGTGCCGGAGACGATCTGGGCCATGTTCAAATACGGCGTGATGTAGATGTTGGCCGCGCCGATGAACTCGATCAGCTCCTCCAAATCGACGAACCGGTTGTGGAAGATTACGTTCCGCTCGACGCCGCGCTCGTGGGCCAGTTGCTGCAGGCTGAGGCGGTACTGCTCGCCCTGGTCCCGTTTCACGTGGGGATGGGTCGCCCCCACGATCATGTACACCACGTTCGGATGCCGCTCGAGAATGGCCGGTAGGGCCTCGATGACGTATTCGACGCCCTTGTTCGGCGACAGCAGGCCGAAGGTCAGCAGGACGTGGTTGCCTTCGACGCCGAACT
>CAYVOE010000245.1:0-7818 GCA_964452795.1 uncultured Nitrospiraceae bacterium | reverse complement strand
CGACGCGGCCTACATCTACCGCTGGGGCGACGACGTTCGCAAGGACACCTTCGGCTTCGCCGGGACCGACGCGGACGTGGACCAGCACAGCCTCTATTTCTCCACGGTGATCTATTTCTGACGGAAGGGCCTCAAGCATGGAACGCGGCAAGAGGGCGCGGCGGGTAATCAACGCCGTGGCGCCCATCCGGGTGTGCGACCTGGGCGGCTGGACCGATACGTGGTTCGCCGACACGGGCGCGGTATTCAACATCGGCGTCTATCCTTATGCCGAGGTGCAGATCTCGGTGACCGAGCGGGTTTCGGCCGAGCAGCCCCGGATCCGCATCCACGCCGAGAACTACGGCGAACGCTACGAGATCAACCCCAGCCACATCGTTTACGACCGGCATCCGCTGCTCGAAGCGTCCATCGACATCATGCACCTGCCGTGCAATTTGTCGTTCGACGTCAACCTCTACTCGGAAGCGCCCGCCGGTTGCTCGACGGGCACGTCGGCCGCCATCACGGTGGCCCTGCTGGGCGCCCTCGATATGCTCACCCCCGGCCACCGCACGCCCCACGAGATCGCCGCCCTGGCCCACCGGGTCGAGACGGAGAAGCTGGGCCTCCAGTGCGGGATCCAGGACCAGATCTGCTCGGCCTACGGCGGCGTGTGCTTCATGGAGATGTTCAAGTATCCCCACGCCTCCGTGTCGCAGGTGGTGATCCCCAACCGCCTGTGGTGGGAGCTCGAACGGCGGCTCGTGCTGGTGTTCCTGGGGCGGGCCCATGCGTCGAGCGAGGTCCACGGCCGCGTCATTGCCCGCTTGGAAGCCCCGGGCGCCGACAAGTCGGCGTTGAACGCCCTGCGCCAGGCGGCCTACGCGGGCAAGAACGCCCTCTACGACGGCGACTGGACGGCCTTCGGCCGGGCCATGATCGCCAATACCGAGGCCCAGGCGGAGCTCCATCCCGCGCTGGTGTCGGAGGATGCCCAGGCGGTCATTGACCTGGCGAAGGAGCACGGGGCGGTGGGCTGGAAGGTCAACGGCGCGGGCGGCGACGGCGGATCCGTCACCATCCTGTGCGGTCCCGACGGCGAGCGCAAACGCGCCTTCGTCCAGGCCCTGCCTCAGATCAACCCGCGGTATCAGACCATCCCGATCTACCTGTCCCGCACCGGCCTGCGTCGGTGGGAAGTAACGGAGTAGCCGCTCCTTCGATCCGCTCGATTACCGAAGCCCTTCCGCTCAGTTGCCTTTCTCGCGGAACTGGCGGTAAAGGGCGGCCAGTTGCGAGGGCGACACGAAGACCATGTCGGGGTCGCGCTCCTCGTAGATCCGCACGATGTCGTCCATGCGGAAGGTCCAGCAATGGGTGAACCCGTTGACGAAGGCGGGGCGCACGTCGCCGACCTGCTCGCGCACCTCCCGCAGGAACCCTTCCTTGCCGTAGCGCCAGCTCGTGACGGAGCGGAACACGGGCATGCCCTCCGGCAGCGTGTACGTGAGGTTGTCGATGCCTTCGCGGCCCGAGTAGCGGCCCATGTCGGCGAAGAGGCTGTGGAGGAAGCCGAGGCGGGCGTATCGCCGCAGCAGGGCGTCCTCGCCTTCAACCGTGCGCAGGGTGCCCATGTCGAGGCGCCGCAGGTAGCGGTCGGTCCAGTCGAGGAACCCGTCGAAGACGGCGTCGCGGTCCGCGTAGGCGAGGCCGTAGTTGGCGGGCTGCATGTAGCCGATGCCCGAGACGTCGGCGATGAACTCGGTGCCGGGGGCGGCGTGCTCGAAGTACCACTGGACCACGCCGGGCATCAGGTCGATAATGGGCGGCCCCATGCCGAAGGACAGGGGGAACCGTCCGTAGCCGGGGTGCTCCATGTAACCTTTGAAGAAGCCGTTGACCCAGGTGTTCTGGTTGTCGCCGTCGGACATGGCGAGGGCGATGTATATCTTGTCGTGCTCGAGGGGCGGCGGCGGGCCGGCGTCGCGCTGCTCGAGCCGGTCGATGACCACCCCGCTCGTCACGGGCACGTTGACGAGGCTGTCGGTGCACACCAGGGGATGGCCGTAGCGTCCCGCGAAGGCCACGCCGTTGACCTCGCCCGGTCCCACGCCCTCGCCGTGGAAGGGGAACCCGAGAACGGCGGTGTTGGGGGCCATCTCGGCGAAGATCTCGGCCATCAGCCGCTTTTCGGCGAGCATGTCGGCGCCGGGTTCCACGGCATCCTTCGGTCCCACGATCCAGAACAGGGGCGCGCGCCACTGCAGGTCGTAGGCGAAGGCGCCGTTGGCCAGGCGCGACGGATGGAGGAAGTCGCAGAGGTGGCGGTTGAGCCGGTCCTTGTACGTCTCCCAGACCCAGCGCATGCCCTCGGCGTAGGTGGAGAACCGGCCGCGGAGATCCTCGACCACGGGGATCTCGAGGCGCTCGGCCAGCTCGGGCGTGGCGAGGATGAGGTCTTCGCAGGCGGCCACGTTTGCGGCGATCAAGGGTCCGCCGTAGAGGTCGGTATCGGCGATGACGGCGCCGTTGTACGCGCTTTGGAACCGACGGAAGAGCTCGGTCCAGTCGGCGACCTTCTCGAAATCGTCAATATACCCCTTCTCGACGTGCCACTCGAGCCACCCGTGGCGCTGCCAGGGCACGTCGAGCCAGATGGTCGGCCGGGTGCGGCTCGTCAGGCCCTGGAGGCAGGCCAGGGCGATCCGTTCGGGCTCGGACAGGGGGGCCGTGTCGACGACGAGGAGCGTCCGAGCCGGCGGCGGCGACTTGGGCAGGAAGGTGTCGCCCCAGGGCCGGGGCCAGTCGGGCACGGCGAGGTTGGACGGGAGCGGGTCGGGCGGCGGCATACGGTCGAGCCGATCGACGATGGCTTCGAACCCGCCCACGCCGAGGTGGCCCTTCTCGCGCAGACACCAGGCGACGCCGCGCACCATCATCTGAACGGCCAGCCCGTGGTGCTCGTCGGAGATGTCGACCGCGGCCTGGCCCATCCACACGTCGAGGGCGCCGGGATACTCGTCGCACCGGTGGCGGATGATGGCCGCCAGGGGATGGCCCTCCGACGCGCCGGCGGGCGTGAGCACGACGAGCGGTATCACCTCGTCGTCGGGCGACAGGGAATCGGTGCGCAGCCATTGCCGGGCGGAAGCCGGCGGGGGCGCGGCGAAGCCCGCGGGAAAGCGCAGGGGATTGGCGTAGGTGTCGCCGGCGGCCAGGGTGACCACACCGTCGGCGGGGCCGGCGAATCCGCCCGTGCCGAGGTTTTCGCCGTCGTGCCGGAGATGCTCGCTTCCGCCGAGGTCGATCCACTTGCCGTCGCGCTTCTCGCAGGGGTGGCAGAAGGGGACGCCGGTAAGGATGCAGGCGCCGCCGGCCTTGCGGTAGGCGAGGAGGGCGTCGAGGGCCTCGAGGGGAAAGGCGTTTCCGTAGGGCATGATCAGAACCGGGTACCGCCGGGGATCGAGGCGGGACGGGTCCGCCAGGGCTTCCGCATCCAGGTTCTCCGCCTCGAGGCCGTACTCCTCGAGGAGTCCGGCGATGCGTTCCGGCGGCAGGGTCTGGATGCCGCCGTAGTTCACCATGCCCTCTTCGACGAAGACGGCCACCACCGGCTCGGAGGCGGCGTCGTCCGGGCGCGCTCCGCCGTCGGCGTCGTTCCACGCGGCCACCAGCGCCGCCAGCGAGGCCAGCACTCCGAACAACATCGCCAAAGCCCTCCTGTATGTCAGTTTCGGCAGTCTGAACATCCGGCAGTCTTGCTAATTCCTGTCGGCTATCGGCCGGGTAAGTCTTTCGACAAAGACGTCGGCATCATCGGGCTCATGAGGCGGGAGCCATCGAATCCCGGGACCGCGGCGGGGGCGCACCCACATCGTCCGGCCGGTAGATCGCCTCTTCGTGCCAGATCCGCCAGATGAGCTCGTAGCGCTCGAGGGGCATTCCGGTGTACACGCAATTGCTGGTGCTGAAGATGTAGCCTCCGCCGGGCATGCCGTGGCGGATGGCGTAGCGGGCGGACTCGGCGACTTCCTCATCCGTGCCGGTCTGGATGAGCCCGCAGTTGACGTTGCCGCACAGGGCCACCCGGTCGCCGTAGCGCCGCTTGATCTCGGCAATGTCCACGCCTGCCTGCGGGTCGAGGGAGTGGAGCGCGTGGGGTCCCGCGTCCACCAGTTGGTCCACGATGGGCATGATGTCGCCGTCGGTGTGCTTGATGGTGTAGAAGCCCAGGGCGCGATACCCCTCGAGGACCTTGGCGAGGTAAGGCGTGATGATCTCGGCGAAGATGCCCGGGCTGACGAAAGGCCCTTCGTTGTAACAGTAGTCCGAGCACAGGGCGAACCCGTCGAGGCCGCCGTGCCGCTGAAGCTTCTCCGCCATGTCGAGGAACTGGCCTACGCGGCGGTCGGCTTCGGCCTTGGCCTCTTCCACGTTCTCGTACAGCCACGTGGTGAACTCCATCATCTCCTCGCCGCTGGGCATGGCGTAGGTGGGGTCGCCGTGGAGCATGAGGAAGTACTCGGGGCCGCTCTTGTCGCGGATGATATCGATGAGGCGCAACGTCTCGTCGAGGCCGCCGGGGTTGGGGTGGAGAAAGATGGCGCTGTGCTCGTACTTCCGCGCGGTGAGCAGATACGCGTTGGCCATGTCGGCCCGGTGCAGCCGGCGCTCCGATTCGCTCATCTGGTCCCACTGGTGGAACTGGCGCTGGGTCGGATGGACCTTGCCGATGGCTTCAAGCGTGAGGTAGAACACCAGCTCGAAGTGGGGCACCCGTCCCAGGATGGGCCGCCGTTCGAGCGCCGCAATGAACCGTTCGCGATGCGTCATTCCCTGTTCCCCCCTTGTATGTCGGCCGCCCCGGCTCACTCCCAGGCGAAGCGGATCGTCGCCAGGCCTCCGGCGGGGACCCGCACCGGTATGCCCCCGTCTCCCCGGAGGGCGATGGCTTCGGTCGGGGTCTCGTCCAACCCGGCATAGTATACATCCTTCACCGGCACGGCCGGGTAGACCACGTCTTCGACGGGCTCCTGCGTGGGATTCCACAGGCGGATGATGCCTTCGCGGCAGGGCGTACCGGGGTCGGTCGCGGCGGGCTTGATCGCCGTGACCACGGCCGCGTTCCGTTCGAGACGGAGGAAGGACCGGTCCTCGGGCAGCTCCGCGGCGCCATGGGCGTAGACGGGCGCCTGGTCCTCGGTCACGAGGCGCAGGGCCTCGACGGGGTCAAGCTCGCCCGCAAAGGGATATAGGGTGTATTCGAAGTCGAGGGTCCCAAGCAACTGGCCGTCCGGTTCGCCGGCGGTCATCACGGTCTGGCCCGTGGCCCGAAACAGGGTCAGCGCCAGCGAACGTTCCGGCGTCTGCGTGGCCTCGTACTCGTGGAGGCCGAAGGGCGCCAGCACGGCCAGCCCGCCCGCATCGTCGCCCACGCCGAAGAACGATGTGAAGGCCAGTTCCCGGTTGGCCCGTTCGTGCCAGACGGCCGATTCGGGCGGCGCCGCCACGTCGCGCTCGACCACGGCGAAGGGCGTGTCGGCGAAGGAGCGGTCGGCCGCGATGCCCGTGGGAAAGAGCACGCGGAGGCGATGGTCGCCGCAGGGGTTCTCCACCCGGGTCCGCACCCGCAGCCCCGGCCGACCCTTCTCGACGGTGATGCGATCGACGATGCGCAGGGTCCGGGTGTCTTCGTCGCGGACCCACTCGCGAGGCACGAGGCCGCGGGGCAGGTCGATCTCGCGGTCCACCCGGAAGGTGGTGCGCAGGGGTCCGTCGCTTTCGATGGAGGTCGTCACGCGAGACCCGGCCGTCTTGACCACCCGGTCGTCCACGATGGGGCCGAAGGTCCAGCCGTCGCCGGCGTCGCCGCAGTCCTCGTAGAGGAAGAGGCCGGTGAAGCTGCGACCGGAGACCTTGTGCTCGAGGCGGCCGGTGCCGTCGACGTTCAACTCGAACGACAGGTGTTCGTTGGCAGCGGAAAGGGGGCCCGTGCGGAGGCTGCCGAAGTTGCGCGTGGCCTCGTCGGTGGGTTCTACGCGGAAGCCCGTGTATCCGCAGGCCGGCAGGTCCAGCTCGACGGCGACGCGATAGGTGTCGTCCGAAGCCGTTGCATTGCGTCCGTTCGCGGCCAGGCGCTTGTAGGTCCGGTCGCGGTCGATCTGCAGCATCTGGAACGGCAGACGCCGTCCTTCCCGATCCAGCAGGACGAACTTCTTCAGCGGTTCGCCCGACGAAAGGGAGTCGATGTAGTGCTTCGGCCAGTCGGAGGGGAGCCGCACCGGCACTTCGACCACGCCCGACCGCGGGAAGGGCAACGGGTTGTGGACCACCACGTTCGAGAGGTGCTCTTTTTCGGCGCTGGCGCTGCCGATGTGGGCGACGGCGCGACGGATGACGCCGTCGGCGATCTGGTCGCACTGGTCGAAGCGGTAGACCATGTCGCGGTGGACCTGGTCGATGCTGCACCCGCAGATGGAGTCGTGGGGATGGTTCTTGAGCAGGTACTCCCAAGCGAGCTCGAGGTAGCGCAGGATGGGCTCGCCGCCGTCGAGGGCCTGGAACAGGGCGTAGGGCTCTGCCCATTTTTCGAGGCGGGCCTGGCACCGGTCGTTGCGCTGCTTGAGGGGGTACCGCGACGAGAGGGTGTGGACGATGAGGTAATGGCCGCCCCGCTGTTCCCGGGCGGGTTCCCGCAGTTCACCCTTGTATTCAGGAATTCCCTCCGCGTGCTTCTCGAGCTCTTGGGCGTACTGGGCGAAGGTGCCCCAGACGAACTCAATATCGGGGTAGCGGCGGACCAGCTCGTTGAAGAGCCGCGGCATCTCGGGGTCGGCGTGCTGATGGTCGATGGCGTCGATCATCAGGATCACCGGCACGGGCGTCCGGGCCGTCTCGTCTTTCCAGTAGGTCTCGAAGTATTCTTTGAAGGACTCGTCGGAGTAGCCCGCTTCCTTGATGGGGCGGCGAGCCAGGAAGTCGAAGGCGCCGTAGGCCCCCTTGTCGATCAACTTGGTGGTAAGGAGGCGGCTGCCGTCGGGACCGACCCAGGCGAAGTGGGCCGGGACGGTCTCGTCCTGAGCGCCGCGCCAGATGACGCCGGCCTTCAGCCCGAACCCGGTGAGGATCATGGGCAGGGCGGCGATGTGACCGAACTGGTCCGGGGTGTAGCCGAAGTCCATGGGGGGAATCCCCAATTCCCGGCAGATCCGAAGCCCTTTCATGAGGTTTCGGATGAAGCTCTCGCCCGAGATCAGCCATTCATCGGGCAGGTTGTACCACGGGCCGGCCACGATACGCCCTTCGCGTATGAACCGAAGCAGGCGCTCGCGTCGTTCCGGCCGGATGGCGAGATAGTCCTCGACCGTGATGGTCTGACCGTCGAGGTGGAAGTTCTTGAAATCCGGGTCGCGGTCCATCAGGTCCATCACCTCGTCGATGACCTCGACGAGCCACATGCGGAATTCCTGGAAGGGTTCGTACCACTCCCGGTCCCAATGGGTCCCCACACAGTAGAAAGCTTTCATGTCCGTGTCCATCCTGGTTTTTTCGCGCATAGGCGCCCCCGCGTCACGTCTCGCGAATATACACGAAACCGCTCGACAACCGCGAAGGTCATTCGCCCCATCCGTCGCAGGACTGCGAGGACTGCGCTGGACGGGGCCGTGTGCGTGCCCCTCCCCGCGTAGGACTATGAGGACTGCACTCAACGAGGCGATGAGCCTGCCCCCACCCGTCATTGCGAGGAGCGGCCCGATGTGCACGTGCTTACGGGAGGAGGATTCAGGTTGGATCTTCCCATTGCGTTTGTGGGCGCGTACACAGAGCGACGCGGCA
>CAYVOE010000244.1:6496-7834 GCA_964452795.1 uncultured Nitrospiraceae bacterium | reverse complement strand
GTGTGCATGTGTTGTGAGGCGCCTGAACGAAGGCCTGTGTCGGGGGCCCGCTCCTCGCAATGACGGGATGGGGCGTCCTCACAGCCCCACCCAGCGCAGTCCTGGTAGTACTGCGACCGGTGGGGCCGATGTCGAACCCGCGACCGTCCCGTCCAATCGTTGACCTGAATGTGTACGTATGGATCCCGTCCGGGGAATCCTGGACTCCGAGTCATAGACAAGGAAGGAAGCCGGCGTTACATCATCCCGTTGGCCTTGCCGAACGCGGCCTAATGGAGCGAAGCGACCCGGCTGCGGCGCAACTGAGGCACTTCGGGTCCGGGCTTCCGCTGAACCCGAAGGACGCGCTCTCGGGATTCGGCCTTCGGCTCGGCCTCCCAGGCCAGAACCCCTTCTTCCAGGTTTACCGCCAGTTTGGGGTGCCTGCCTTTGTCGACCATCCGCCCCTGGGTCTGCTCGGGCGTCTCGGCGAGGGCCAGCCGGTGTACGGCCATGGCCAGTTCGAACGATTCGTCGAGGCTGACCCGGCCGTCGCCGTTCATGTCCGCTTCGGGCTGGAGCATGCTGGTCCAGAAGGTGGTGGCGAAGTATTCGCAATAGGTCTCGTGGCGGTCGTCGGTGTTGGCAATGGCGATGACACCGGGGGCGCCCCGTTCGAGGGCGTCGGCGAATCCGCCGGAGAAGCACTGGTCCATGAGCACCACCGCCACGGCCGGCCTCACCGAACGCATGTACCGGACCAGATCCTCTTCCAGGATCAGGCCGTCGTTGAGGCACAGGGCGCTCTGGCGTTGCTCCCGAATGCCGTGGCCGGTGGTATACACCAGCAGGCAGTCGTTGTCGTCGACTTCACGCGCGAGGAAACCCAGGACGTTGGCAAGGTTGCCCGTGGTCGCGCGGGCATTCACGCGGGGGCCGGCTTCGGCGTCGTGCCCGGCCCGGGGGTCGCTGTTGGACAGCACGTGGATGTTGTTGTCCGGCACGCTCAGGGCGCGCAGGACATGGTAGGCCCGCTCGACGTTGGCGTTGTGCAGGGGCGACGTGTCGCCATTGACCAACACGGCGTAGAGATCCGGTTCGGCGCTGCGGCGCTGGGCGCCCGCCGCCGCCAACCGCTTCAATACCTGCAGGCATTCGCGATCGTCCTGCAGGCGGCACGGGGCGTCGTCCGCATAACTATCCTCGAGCATCGGCGTGGCGTCCGCGGGCGGGCCGTAAGCCAGCCCCAGGGCCACCCCGAGGGCGATGGCGAACAGGGAAAGGTGCTTGGTCATGGTTTCCTCCAACAAGCGCTGCCAGAGACAACCGGGTCGAGGAGGCGTGAAGTCGTCGGGTTCG
>CAYVOE010000244.1:3913-6486 GCA_964452795.1 uncultured Nitrospiraceae bacterium | reverse complement strand
ATGGGATTTCGCCAAAGACGAAGGGCGAGGTACGCCGCTCGGAACGACAACATCCGCACGCCGCCGGTCCCGACGGGACCGGAGATCGGAACCGCCTGCGATTCCCTGTGGCTGCGCGCGGATCTCATATCGGATGTCTCGAGCGCTTTCCGGTGATTACATTTGACTTCCGGCCGGAGCGGGTGACGCGAAACCGGGGTCGGTCTCGGGCGCCTGTCTCCGCCGGACGTTACTCTATTGTACCCGGAAAACGTCGGATGCGTGGGGGTGCCCATAGTTAGATGTGAAAAGGGAGTAATCCGTCGACAAGGCGGCCTTCGAACTGCGAATACCGGCAAATCATCTCTTAAGACTCGAGTTAATTGCGATCACCGGAGGCAGGGGCGCGGGAGGGCTTGACGTGTCGGCTCTTTGCCCAAACAAAGCGACGCCCCCTCGAGGGGGCGTCGTGCAGGGCATTCAACGACCGTATGGGCAGGAGGGGCGGGCGTCCTTACTCCTCGTCTTCGTCCTCGTCGAGGACGTAGGTGTGCATGTCGCCGCGGAAGCATACGCCGCGGTACTCCTCGGCCGGTCCGCCGATCTCTTCGATCTCGGCAATGCCGAGTTCGGCGCCGGGGCCGTGCTCGTTTTCAAACCGCAGGACCTCCGCTTCGGCCTCCTCGGCGTCGTGAGCCCACACCCGGTAGGGGCAGGTGTATCCGTATTCGCCTGCGGGGTCGCCGTCGGCTTCCCGGAGTTCCTCGAGCATGTTGGGATCCTCGACGATCCCGTCGATGAGGACGTAGAACTGCCGGGCCTGCGGGAGCCGACTGCCCCGGGCGGCGCGCACGGCATCGAGGACGGGCGGGTAGAACAGGCCGAGGTCGAGGGCCCGCTCGACCAGGGTCGCTTTCTCGTCTTCGAGCCCATAGCCTTCGGCGAACCGCAGGGCCACTTCCATCACATAGGGGAGATTCTCCCCCACGTCGTCTTCCACGTTCGAGTACAGGATGCCGTCGATGGCGTCCTGAAGCAGGTCCCAGGCCTTGCGCAGATCGCTCTCGGTTTCCGCCAGAAAGGCCCCGGCCACAAGGGCGCGCCATCCCCCCGGATTGATCCGGTGGAGAGCTTCGACGGCCTCGCGCAGGCGCGCGGGATCTTCGACGCGGGCGGCGGTCACGGCCGCGTTGTACCACGCCGACACGGAGTTTGGGTCAAGCGTACGGGCCTTTTCATACGCGGCGAAGGCCTCTTCGTACCGGCTCAGGTCGCTCAGGAGGGTCCCGTAGGAGACCCATTCGTGGGCGTCGTCCGGTTCGAGCTCGAGGTAGCGCCGGCAATCGGCTTCGGCCTCGTCGAGGCGGTCCAGCTCGCGCAGGGCGGCGGCCCGTCCCGAGTAGGAAGGGGCATAGCCGTCGTTGAGCGCGATGGAGCGGTTGAACCAGGCCAGGGCCTCTTCGGCGCGGCCGTCGCGCTCGAGGACCACGCCGAGGTTATACGCAGGCAGATGATCGTCGGACTGGAGATCGGAAAGGCGACGCAGGATCTGCTCGGCCATGTTGAAGTCGCCGCACTCGGAGCATTCGATGCCGGCGCACAGCAGCAGCTCGGGCTGTTCGACGTGGCGGTCGAAGCTGCGCCAGAACAAGGAGCGCGCCTCATCCTCGCGGTGCAGGGCCCGCAGGCAGGCCAGTTCGAGGCCGAGGCGGGTGCCCTGGGCCACGTTGTCCAGGCGCTGAGGGTCCAGGCCCTGTATGCGGGCCAGGGCCTCTTCGTACCGACCCTCGTCGAAGAGATCGATGGCGCTGTCCAACTGCGGGTCGGGGAAATACTCGTTCGAAAGCTTCATCATGGAATTCCATCTTGCCTGTCCGGGATCTATCATGGACCCTCGGCCTCAGGAATGTGCGAATTTTAGGCGCATGTTAACCTGAAGTCGAGGCTTTGTTATCTTGATCATACCCTAAACGGAAACACAAACGATGTCGGAACACGTCACGCCCTCGGCGACGCCGAACGGGAGCGCCCCCGAGAAGGTCTGGTTCCTGGGCGACCTGACCCGCCGCGTCCTGGGCTGGATGCTGGTGGTGTCGCTGCTGCCGCTGCTGGTGATGGCCTACCAGGGCTACCATTGCGCCGGCCAGGCGCTGGTCGAGCAGACCCAGCAGCATCTCGACTCGGTGCTCAGCGCCCGGACGCGGCTCGTCGAGGAATGGCTCATCGCGCGCAGCCGGGAGATGCGCCTGCTGGGGGGCGGCATCGCCTCCGGCACGGGCGCCGACGACCGGAGCCGCCTGCTCGAGGCGGCCCGGATGGGCGATCCCGGCTATGTGTGGGTGGCCGTCTTCGACGAAGCGGGCCGGCCCCTTGCGGTGGCGCCGCCGGACGCCGCGCCGGAGCCCCTGTCCGCCGAAGCGCGCGACGACGCGGCCCGGGGCCGGGAGGTAACCGTCCAGGGCGAGGAGCGCGGCGACCGCTTCATACGGCTGGTCCACCCGCTGGTGGGCGCGGAGGACGGCGCCCGCTGGCTGGCGGCGCGGATCGACGTTTCCCGCAGCTTCGACGCCCTCCTGCGCGACCAAAGCGGTTTG
>CAYVOE010000244.1:0-3903 GCA_964452795.1 uncultured Nitrospiraceae bacterium | reverse complement strand
GGAGGTAAGGCACGCCGCCGCCGGCCACGTGCGGCACGATCACGGCTTTTTCCATCTGCTGCCCGTGTCGCCCCGGATCCTGCGGAGCGCCGCCGCCGTGCCGGGCACGGGCTGGCTGCTGGGGGCCGAGGCCGATCCGGACGAGGCCCTGGCGTGGCTGGGCACCCTGCGCCGGCGCGCCATCGCCACGGGGACGATCACCCTTGTCCTGCTGGTGGGCGTGGCCTACGGGATCGCCCGCGCCCTCGGTCGGCCCCTGCGGGAACTGGCGCGGGTGGCGTCGCACGTGCGGGGCGGCCGGACCGAAGAGCGGCTCGGACCCATGCGCGGGGCCGAGGCCGAGGCCGTGCGCCGGGCCTTCAACCGCATGCTGGACGACCTCCGCGAAAAGCAGCGGGAGCTGGTGCGGTCGGCCACGCTGGCTTCGGTAGGCGAGCTGAGCTCGAGCATCGTGCACGAGATGCGCAACCCCCTCTCGTCGATCAAGATGAACCTCCAGGCCCTGCGTCCCCTGGCCGAGTCGGACCCGGGTTACCGGGAACTGGCCGACATCGCGTGGGATCAGTTGGGTCGCGTCGAGTGCATGCTGGACGACCTGTTGAAATACGGGCGGCCGGTGGAGCTTCACGACGAGCCCATCACCTTCCGCGAGCTGGCCGACTCCGCCTTGCCCGTGGTGGCCGACGCCGCCCGGGTCAAGGGCGTGCGCATCGACGTGGACGACGGCCTCGACGGCCACCGCTTCGAGGTGGATCGGGAACAGATGACGCGGGCCCTTACCAACCTCCTGCTCAACGCCGTCCAGGCCGCGCCACCCGGCGGCGAGGTCCGCTTCTCCGCCCATCCCCACGCCGAGGACGGCCGCGTCGTCATCGAGGTGGCGGACTCCGGCCCGGGGCTGGCCCGCGAGGCCGCCGATCGCCTGTTTCGGCCCTTCTTCACCACCAAGCCGGACGGGACGGGCCTGGGGCTGGCCAATGTGAAAAAGATCGTGGAGCTGCACGACGGCACCGTGTCCGCCGGCAACCGGCCCGGCGGGGGGGCGGTCTTCGCCGTGACCCTGCCCGTCGGGACGGACCCGGAGCTGTAAGCCCCAGTCCGGCGCCGTCTGAAGAGAAGGGCGGAGTTTCGCTCGAGGAGCCCGAAATCGCCGGGTTGCCGGGGAACCCCGTATTCGCGCTAGAATGAACGTCGCGCCTGTCTACGGCCCATGAAATAACGTACGAAGCGGAGGGTGGGCAACCCCTCGGGGGCTTCGGAGCAGGAAAAGGGCATGATACGAATTATCCTGATGGTTGCAGCGGCGGGATCGGTACTGGCGTCGGCGCGGGGAGCCTACGGCGCCGACGAATCGTCCGATTCTCCGCCGATTCAGCAGTCACCCGGGTCGGCGGTGCCCGCACCGCCGGTGGAAGGGTCGGCCCTTCGGCAGACCTTCCGCCACGAAGCCATGGCGACCGTGTTCGAGTTCACGCTGTACGCGCGGCCGGACGACACCAGTACCAACGAGATCGCGCGGATCGCCGCGGAGGCCTTCGCGGCGGTCGACGACCTGGAACGGCGGGTCAGCAACTGGATCCCCGACAGCCAGATGTCCTATGTGAATAACCGCGCCGCCGAAGGGCCGGTCCGGATAGCCCCCGACCTCTTCGGTCTCCTGGACTATGCGCGTCGGGTGTACGACGAGAGCGGGGGCGCCTTCGATATCACGGTGGGCCCCCTCATCGAGCTGTGGGGCTTTTACCGGGGCCAGGGGAATCTGCCGACGGACGCGGCGCTGCAGGAAGCGCTCGAGAAGGTCGGCATGGATAAGGTTCGCCTGGATCCAACGGCGAGCACGGTCTACTTCGAGCGCGAGGGGATCCGGCTCGACTTCGGCGGCATCGCCAAAGGTCTGGCCATCGACCAGGCGGTCGCGGTGCTTCGGCGCAACGGCGTCACGGCGGCCCTGCTCCACGGGGGCACCAGCACGGTTTATGCGCTGGGGGCGCCGCCGGGGGCGCCGGGCTGGAAAGTGCGGGTCCGGAGTCCGTATAATTCAAAAGAGTGGGTCGATGAGGTCGTCCTGCGCGATTGCGCCTTGTCGACCTCCGGGAGCTACGAAAAGTTCTTCGAGCTCCAAGGGCGGAAATACTGCCACATCTTCGATCCGCTCACGGGGCGACCTGTGGAAGGCATGTTGAGCGCCTCGGCCCTTGCGCCGAGCGGCATGCAGAGCGACGCGCTGAGCACGGCCTTCTTTGTAATGGGACTGGAGAGAACCGAAGCCTTTTGCCGCGAGCACCCGGAAATTCGGGCAATCCTGGTACCCGATCCGGACGGCGGCGACCTGAAAGCCGTGCGGGTGAGCTTTCCCGCCGAGAAGGAGTAGTCCATGGATATGACGAGACGGAACTTCCTGAAGACCGCCGGGGTAGGGGCCGGCCTCATGGTCGCCACCACATGGTCGCCGTTCTCCTACGCCCAGAACGATCAGGTCCGCGTGGCCAGTATCGGCACCGGCGGCCAAGGCTCCTTCCACCTGCGCGAAGGCATGGCGCGGGCCCAGGACCTGTACACGGTGGCGGTCTGCGACGTGTACGAGCCGCACCTCGAGGGCGGGTGGATCGCCGGCGGCGGACCCCAGCGGGAGGCGGGGCCGGCCGAGCAGCGCCTGCGCAAGTACATGGATTACCGCGAGATGCTTGAGAAGGAGCAGCTCGACGGCGTCGTGATCTCCACGCCCCTCAGCACCCACCATGCCATTACCATGGACTGCCTCGACGCCGGCATGTACGTCTTCTGCGAGAAGACCCTGTGCTACACCATCGAGGAATGCCGCGACGTCATCATCAAGGCCCACGAGGTGGGGCGGTTCGTCCAGGTGGGTCATCAGCGCCGGTACAACCCGCGCTACAACCACGCGCTCAAGCTGGCCCGCGAAGAGAAGGTCCTCGGCCGGATCAACCACATCGACGCCCAGTGGCACCGCAACAACGACTGGCGTCGTCCCGTGCCGGCCAACCGCGGGCTCACCGAGAAAGAGAAGCAGTTCATCAAGACGGACCTCGAGCATCACATCAACTGGCGGCTCTACTGGGAGACGTCGGACGGCCTGATGACCGAGCTCGGCGCCCACCAGTTCGACGTGGCCAACTGGTTCCTCGACGCCATGCCCACCAAGGTCTCCTGCTACGGCGGCGTGGATTACTGGCGCGACGGCCGCGAGGTCTTCGACCACGTCAATGCCATCCTCGAGTACGAGGTGGGGCCCCAGAACCGCGGCTACATGCCCATCGAGCCCAAGACCGAGTATCAGGCCAAGTACGCCGGGCCCGGCCCCACGTACAACGATCCGTACAAGGTCGTGGTGTGCTACTCGAGCATTACCGCCAACGCCAACAAGGGCGCTTCGGAGCTGATCCAGGGCGACCAGGGCACCTTCGAGCTGACCGAGGCCGACTGCAAGTTCTACAAGGAGCCGACGGCCACGGTGAAGTGGGCCGATCAGGGGCGCAAGGACGAGGCCGACGCCAACGCCATCATCATCACGGCCGGCGGCACCCTGACCCTGAGCAACAAGGCCCAGCGCGACGCCGAGCACATCATCATCAACACCGACAAGACGCCGGACCAGATCCAGTTCGAGGGCTTCGCCCGCGACATCCGGACCGGCGGCACCCCCAAGGCCAACGCCATGGTGGGGCTCCGGTCGGCCATCTGCGCCCTCGCGGCCACGCAGGCCATCCGGACCGGCGGCGAATTCAAGATCGACCCCGCGTGGTACACCTTCGACTTCGAAACTCCGGATCCGTCCGTGTACAGCGAAGACGGGCTCCTCGACGTCCGAACCGAACAAGTCGTCGAAAGCTAATCGGTGGCGGTCCGACCGTTCTCCGAGGAGCTTCAAGACAGCGGTACCGA
>CAYVOE010000243.1:0-7870 GCA_964452795.1 uncultured Nitrospiraceae bacterium | reverse complement strand
CGATGAATTCGCGCGCCCCGGGGACGATGGACGTGCCCCGGATCAACACGCCGTCCATGTCGATGAGATAGTTCTTCTTCACGCCTGTGGACCCCATGGTTTCCTCGTCTTCGGCCGCCGGCCGGCGGACACAATCGGTGCCATGCCCCATTACGCCTGAAAAATCTTCAATCTTTTGCGCGTTCCCCGTTTTCCCGGGCGACCGTTCCCGCCGCCTGTCCCGCCGGTCCGCTCGCCCGCTCCGACCGGTTCGCGAGGAGGTGGTCCGTCAGCGAGGCGAGGTCGTCGAACACGCCTTCCGGTTCCAGCGCCTCGAGCTGTTCGCGCGTGTTGTAGCCCGTGGTGACGCACAGGCAGCGCACCCCGGCGTTGTGCGCCGCCATCACGTCGAAATGCGTGTCCCCCACGAAGTACATTTCATCGGGGCCGATGCCGAAGCCCTCGAGGGCCTTGATTACGGAGGCCGGGTGCGGCTTGGGCTCGGCCACGTCGTGGGGGCCGATGCGCACCTCGAAAAAGTCGAGGACGCCGAGATGCTCGAGGATGACCTCGCAGAAGTCGCGTCGCTTGGACGACGCGAAACCGATCCGCAGGCCCGCGTCGCGGACGCGCTCCAGCGTCTCCCGCGCACCCGGCAGCAGCGTCGTCATGTCGCGGCACACCGTGGCGTAGTGCTTCCGGTATTCGGCTACGCAGACTTCCGGGTCGCCCGTTGTCAGCATACGGAACTGGTCCTCGAGAATGTGGCCGATGGTCCGGACGATATCCTCTCGGGCCGGCCGCTTCAGTTCCAGCACGTCGCAGGCATGGTTAAAGCACAACACGATGGCGTCGGTAGAATCGATGAGCGTTCCATCGAGGTCGTAGGTTATGGCCTTTATCATCGGGTCCTTTCGTTGCATCCCCACAAGGCGGTCCCTGCCCAGGGCCGGCGTATCGGGTAGGTCGGCTACAGGTTGCCGTAGCATACCAGATCAATCGCGTCCGCTCCCAGCCGCCCACGCCGCTTTCGCGCGGCGCGAGGTTGTGGGGTACCATAGGCAGGGGATAGTTCGCTCGGGACTTCGGGCATACCCGGATTGAGGGGAGGAAGCGTGTCGGGTTCAACACCACGGGTTACGTTCGTCGTGGCGGTGTACGACGGGGACAACCCTCGGTTTCTGGGCGAGGCCCTCGACAGCGTCCGCGCCCAGACCTGGTCCGACTTCGAAGCGCGGGTGGTGCTGGACGGTCCCGTCCGGCCCGAGCTGAGGGCCGTCGTCGAAGCCGCCGCGGCGGAGGATCCCCGCGTGCAGGTCATGCCCCTGCCGGAGAACGCCGGACCCGCCCGCGCCCGCAACGCCGGCATCGCCGCCGCCCGGGGCGAATACGTGGCGGTGTTGGACGCGGACGACGTGGCGGCCCCTCGGCGGGTTGCTCGGCAGATCGAATTCATCGAGGAGACGGGCGCGGCCGTCGTGGGAAGCTGGTACGAGATCATCGACGAGTCCGGGACCGTGGTCGGCCGCAAGCGGGTGCCGGTCCATCCCAACGCCGTGCGGCGCTGGCTCCCCATCTTCAACCCCCTCGCCCATTCGACGGTCCTCGCCCGGACCGACGTGCTCCGGGCCCATCCCTTTCCCGAAGACCATCGATTCGGAGAGGACTACCGCCTCTGGGTGACCCTGGCGCGGGCGGGGTATGAATTGCGCAACATGCCGGAATACCTGGTGCGCTACCGCGTGGACCCGCAATTCCTGGCTCGGCGGCAGGGGTGGCCGCTCTTCCGCTCCGACCTCGCCACCAAGCTCGAGGCCGTTGCCCTCTACCCCGCTCCGCTGCGGCCCGGTGTGGCCGCCCTGGCCCTCGCGGCGTCGTCGTCGCGCCTGCTGCCGGCGGGCCTGCTCGGCGCCGCCTACCGCCTTAGAAATCTGCTGCCCTTCGGACCGTGACCCGTCCTTCAAGAACCGATTGCTGCACGCTCATCCTGACGCTCTAATCGCTGAACTCCCGCCAGTCTGTCTGCCGGAACATGCTGCTCAATGAAGCGAAGCAGCTTGTCTACGGGTTTGATCTCCTCCTCCCGTAGACAGATTCGTACTGCGTGCGAACAAATGCAGACCTTCTCCCCGAACCAGAGCTTCGCCATACGAGAACGCGTACTGACCGATGTAACGTCGGACCACGCAATGCTTTGGCGGTCCCCAAACGGACCGAGCTTGCTGACTCCGTTCTCGTCAATCCTGATGCTAAGCGTCCGTACGGAGCTCCAGACAGCATCTATTAGGCTCAGGAGCACGAAGCCCGGAAATCCCAAAAGCACGAATCGTTCTTCATACAATCTCCCGTGCAGGATAGTAACGACGATGATGCACGCCACCCCCACGGACAGAGCGACGAGTATGATTTGCGCCGTTGCGTCTTCCTTACGCGCCTTCGGAACAGCCGGAGATTGCCACGTCTCGCACATTTCCCATTCCTATCTGGTGCGGTCCGGGAGTATTGGACCGGGCGTCAAAGCTCCATCTGGTCCACGCACTGGGCCCAGGCGCGACTCGTGGGAAAGTTGCCGGGATATTTCTGGAACTCGGCATGGCCGTCGAAAAACAGCACGTTGGCCCCGCCCGGGATGTGGTTGAACTCGATAACGTTCATGTCGACCTTGTCGTACATCAGCGGCAAATTCGAAGTCGAAGTGAATGCGAGAGAGGGATTGTTGATGTCGGTGATGGAAAACCGCTCGATGCCGCTGCGGAACCGGCGCACCGAGAAGGTCTCCTCCTCTTCGTTGGTGAATTGCCAGTCCGTGTCGAGGAGGGTGGCGTCGTCGCTTTCGAGGACAGAGGTGAATGCACGGACGAAGGCCGGCGAGATGTCGCCCGTGCCGGGATCGAACATGGCGCGGTCTTCGAGGATCCAGCCCGGGTAGAAGTACGAGAGCGAATCGAGTCGGCACGGATTGATCGAGCCGCCCGATCGGCTGCCCTGGGGCCCGTCGGGTCGGCTCCATCGGCCCCGCTCGAACTCGGAGTCGCCGTCGGCGTCGGAAGGGCAAACCAGGACCCGCGCGTCCGACAGGTATTCGGGATAGACGCTCGGGCCGTTCACCATCAGGACCCGTCGGTTCTTCTCGTCGCAGTTGTCGCCCATGTAGGTCTGAACGGAAGGATACCGGCCCTTGCTTTCGGCCGAGTACATCTGGAAGACGATGCCCATCTGGCGCAGGTTGCTGGCGCAACTGATGCGCAGCGCGGCCTTCTTGGCCCGGGACAACCCCGGCAGCAGGAGCCCCGCCAGGATCGCGATGATGGCGATCACCACCAGCAGTTCGATCAGGGTGAAACCGGTCCGTTTCATGGCATACCCCCGTCGGCGTCTTCAGTAGGGAGCCTCGCCACTATTCTACAACGATCCACCCGAGGTGTCGAGTCCGGCGCAGGGGTACGGGTCCCTAATTCGAAGACTCACACGGGGATGTGATGCGAGGGGATCTTTTTCTCGGGGCGGGACTGGCTGCAGGCGGTATTGTGGATGCAGCTGGAGCAGCCGCCGCTGTGGCAGCCGGGTTCGGCCTTGCCGCGTGCCAGGGCCACTCCCCGGTGAATCAGGTAGGCCAGGCTGGCGGCTACGATGATGAGAGCGACGATGGTTTGGGCATCCACGGCGATCAGGCTCCTCCCCACCCCAGCCAGGACGTGACCTGGAACACCAGGAAGGAAGCGCCGTAGGCGAGGGCGGTCATATAGGCGAAGGTAAAGGCGGGCCACCGCCAGGTAAGGGTTTCGCGGCGCAGCATGGCCAGGGTGGCGCCGCACTGGCAGCACAGGGCGAAGAACACCATGACCGACAGGGCGACGGGGATGGTGAACACGGCCCCGCCGCCGGGGCGTTGGGCCGTGCGCAGGGCCGACTTCAGGCTATCGGCCTCGGCATCGACCTCTCCCAGGTTGAAGATGGTGCCCAGGGTGGCCACGATGACTTCCCGCGCCGGGAACGACGCGACGGTGGCCATGCCGATGCGCCAGTCCCAGCCCAGGGGCTCCACCACGGGCTCGATCATGCGGCCCATGCGCCCGATGTAGCTGTTGCGGACGTGGGCGCCGCTCTCCTGGGCGTCGAGGGCGGCCAAGGCCTCGGCTTCCTGGGGCCCGTCGAGAGCGGCCGCGGCTTGGGCGCGCTTGGCGTCGAAGGCGGCGGTAATCTCCTCGGACCGGGGGAAATAGGACAGGGCCCACACGACGACGGTGATGGCGAAGATGATGGTGCCGGCGCGGCGCAGGAATTCCATGCCCTGGGCGTAGACGCGGCGGCCCACGGTGCCGGCCTGGGGCCACTTGTACGAGGGCAACTCGAGCAGGAAAGGCGGCGTTTCACCCCGGAGCAGGGTTTTCTTGAGGATCCAGGCCACGGGAATGGCCACGACCATGCCCAGGCTGTACATGCCGAAGAGGGTCAACCCCTGGAGGCCCACCACACCGCCCAGGATCGTTCGGGCCGGGATAAAGGCCGCGATCATGATGGTGTACACGGGCAGGCGCGCGGAACAGCTCATGAGGGGCGCAATGAGCATGGTGGCAAGGCGATCGCGCCGGTTCGAAATGGTGCGCGTGGCCATGATGCCCGGGATGGCGCAGGCGAAACTCGACAGGAGCGGGATGAAAGACTGTCCGGACAGGCCCACGCGGCTGAGGAGCTTGTCCATGAGAAAGGCGGCGCGGGCCATGTATCCGCAGTCTTCGAGCACGGCGATGAACAGCGTAAGGATCAGGATCTGAGGCAGAAAGACGAGGACGCTTCCCACACCGGCGATGACGCCGTCGACGATGAGGCTTTGGAGCACGCCCTCGTTCATGTGGGACCCGACCCAGTCGCCGAGTGTCGTGAAGGACCCGTCGATGAAGTCCATGAACGGCGCGGCCCAGGTGTAAATCGCCTGGAACACGGTCAACATGAGGAGCGTGAAGAAGACCAGTCCGAAAACCTTGTGGGTGAGGACCTTGTCGAGACGGTCGGAAAAGGTGACCACGGGCTCGGCCGGCTTCTCGACACCGGCCGCCACCACCTGGCGGATCCAGGCGTACCGGCTGCGCACCTCGACGGAGGCCGGAGACCCCAGCTCGGCGAATTGCTGGCGATGCCGCTTCAACTGAGTCGAGAATTCGCCGTCGAGGCACTTGATGAGGCGCTGCTCGGCATACCCGCCCTGGTCGACGAAGGCGCGGAAGGCCTCGACCCGCGGCACCTCCCGGCCGAGCCGGTCCTTGTGTCCGGACAGGTCCGCCGCCACGGCGTCCACCGCCGCCCGGAAAGCTTCGGGATAGGGCGGGGTCTTGACCATGCGGGGACGGCCGTTCCGGGCCGCTTCGGTCAGAACTTCCTTGAGCCGATCGACCCCCTCGCGCTTGTGGGCGCACACGGGAACGACCGGAACACCCAGCTCTTCCGACAGCCGCTCGGCATTGATGCGGTATCCCCGACGGCGCGCCAGGTCCACCATGTTGAGGGCCACCACCAGCGGCCGTTCCAGTTCCTGCAACTGGGAAATAAGGTAGAGGTTGCGTTCGAGGTTGGTGGCGTCGACCACGGCCAGGATGGCGTCGACGGGGCGCTCCCCTTCCATCTGGCCCAGAAGCACGTCGGTGACGATCATTTCGTCCGGCGACCGCGCCGCCAGGCTGTAGGTGCCCGGCAGGTCCACGAGGAAGGCCGACACGCCGTTCACCCGCATCCGCCCCGTCTTGCGCTCTACGGTGACGCCGGGGTAGTTGCCGGTGGCCTGGGACAGGCCCGTCAGCGCGTTGAACAGGGTCGTCTTGCCCACGTTCGGATTGCCGACTACGGCGAAGGTGAACATTTACCCTACCAGCTCCACCAGCTTGGCCTCGGCCTTTCGCAGGGAAAGGTGGTATCCCTGGATGAGGATTTCAAGCGGATCGCCGAGAGGCGCGAGCCGCACAACCTTGACCTCGCTGCCCTCGATCAGGCCCATTTCCAGAAGCCGTTGCTGCAGGGGACCGTTCCCGTGCAGCGTCGCCACCACCCCCGACTCCCCCGGCTTCAACTTGTCCAATGTTTTCATTCCCACCGCAACTCCTGCGCGCTACGCAATCGTTCCACCCACTCGCTCCTCCCCGCGAATGACCGGCTTCGGGAAACTACGCCTCGGAACCGCCTCGGAATTCGCAGGCCTCCACCGCGATGCAGTCGTCTTCCTTCTCGCAGATGGGGCAATGCTCCACCGACTCGCAGCCCGGACGGAAACAGGACATGGCCCGATGCACTTCGTGGGCGCGACGTCCGTTGCTCAGGATGTAGCGCATCAGCCATACCAGGCGCCGGCCCGTCTCGAGGCTCATCAGATGCTCCATCTTGCACGCATCCGCCAGCGCCACGTCCTTTTCGACCCCCAGCACTTCCTCGAAAAACTTGGAGAGGATCTTGAAGTTGTGCTCGACCAGGTGGGCGATGCGCTCTCCCTCCTCCGTCAGGAGAAGGAAGCGATTCGGGTCTTCCGTCACCCACCCGCGCTTTTTCAGCGTCGACAAAGACATCGACGCGGCCCCCCGCGACACCTCGAGCATGTCGGCCACATCGGTTACCCGGGCATAGCCGTATTTTTCCCGAAGGCTGCCGATGGCCATAAGGTAATGGGCGGCCGAATGGGTGATGTCGTTCTTCTCGAACTCACGCCAATGGCTGCCGTCGTTAATTATCTTGGTCATGGGAGCAGCCCTCGATGTTAAGTATGCTTAACCAAAGTTTCCGTTGCATTATAACACCTTTAACCCACGTTTACATCCCGACGATCCGTACCCGCGATCCACAGGAACTGCAAACGGTGATCCGGCCGCTCCGGCAGGTTCCGCGGCCGCGCTCTCGCCCCGCTTTCCCCCGAAGGCCCGCGCGGGTTCCCCAACTTCCGCGCTTCGACTTGCTTAATCCTTAATATTACGCGATCCGGCCTCGTTTGGTCAAAACGTTAAGCAGGAGTGGACGGGTGCGGTTCAGGCTTTACGCAGGGCGGCGAGGGTTTTCCAGGCGCAGTTGTCCCAGGTGAAGGCGGCGGCGGTCTGACGGCCGAACTTGACCTGGGTGGCCCGTTCGGAGCGGGTCTCGTTCAGCGCGCGCTGGAGGGCCGAGGTCAGCGACGTGGCGCTGCCCGGTTCGAAGTAGAGGGGCAGGGTGCCGGCGGCCTCGGGAATGGCCCCGGTGCGGGGCGCCACCACCCGCGCCCCCGCCCGCATGGCCTGCAGGACGGCGAAAGGCGACCCGGCGCGAAGGGAGGGATAGATGAAGGCGGCGCAGTTCTGGTAGAGCCCGGCCAGGTGTCCCACGGGCAAGTGCTCGATGCGCAGCACCCGCGGTCCCCAGTCTTTCTCGCCGCCGGGAGTGTTACCGACCATGATGAGGTAGACGTTCTCGTCGGCCAGGCGCTCGATGGCCGCCACGATGTGCGAGATGTCCTCCAGCTCGTCGAACTCGCCCGTGGTGAGGAAAAAAGGCTTGGCGGCGAGACAGGGTTGCTCGTCCTCGGGCCATCCGTCGGTGCCCAGAGGTGCCACGACGACCTTGTCCATGGGCGTGTCGAGGACGCGCAGGAACTCCTGCTGGACGAATTTCGAGGGCACCACCACGGCGGACGCGGCATGGGTGATGCGCTTGAGATTCAGGATGCGCGGGGCGGCTCCGAACCAGGATCGCCGGGCCGCGCCGTTGGCTTCCACCTGAAGATCCATGGCGTAGACCACGAAAGGAACGCCCGCACCCAGCGGCGCCGATTCCAGCGGCGCCCCTTGCACTGCGTCGACCGGGATTCCCGGCAGTATCGGCTTATCGAGCCCGTTCGTCGATGGGTGCAGCGCCAGCGCCCCCTCGACGGCATGCGGCGTTT
>CAYVOE010000242.1:0-7896 GCA_964452795.1 uncultured Nitrospiraceae bacterium | reverse complement strand
CCCGCGATAACCGTAAGTCTGCGGAAATTCCCCGAAGGGGATACATGATTTAGCCCAGGGTCAGCGAGCGGCAGCGAGCGCCACCCTGGGATCAGGACCACCCACTCCGTCTCTTCCCCGAAGGGGATACATACGTAGGGATACAGGTTAGCCATTGGCTCGGTCTGTTCCGCCACCGACATCGACCCCACCCGTCGGAAGCCTGCGAGGACTGCACTGGACGGGGCCGTGAGGGTGCTCCTACCCGTCATTGCGAGGAGCGATCGCGTATGCAACTAGCTGCGGTAGGGGAATTTACAACAGTCTAACCCATGCCGCGTCTGTGGGCGCCCCATACATGAGCGACGCGGCAATCTCGCATGAGCCAGTAATCCCTGTCCGCGAAGTCATCGTCCTACCACGAGTGAGATTGCCGCGTCGCTCTGTTTAGGCGCCCACAGAAGGTGTGGGCGGAACCGGTGTACACCCTCCTCCCGTTGATAGTTGCACAGGGGGCCGCTCCTCGCAATGACGGGGAGGGGCAGGCTCACCGCCCCGTTCAGCGCAGTCCTCGTAATCCTACGCGGGGAGGCAATGGCTCAAGAGCCCGTCCAACGTGGTCCTCGTAGGCTTACGGCGGATGGGGCCAATGTCGATGCCGGAACGGACCGAGCCGATGGTTGGCCTGAAGCTTTGCGTATATATCCCCTTCGGAGAAGAGACGGTCGGTGGTGGTCCTTCGGGGAATTTCCCACAGGTGCATGGGGATCCCGGGACCGAGCGGGTCGTGTGGGCTGGGTCGACCTGCGATGTAATGTGGCTTGGTGGGAGGTCGGGCGGGTTCTTACGGGTATTATTCAGTAAACGATTCGGTTGACGTTCGGTAAACGATGCCACCTAGGGCTACCTCAGGAACAAGAAGCCGGCCGGAAGGCCCGACCGGAGAGAGGCGAGACCGCTACGGGCACAATGTCTGATAATATATATTATGTCAAGTTAAGCGCGGGTCCTGGGTCGGGCTTTTGGGTCCGGGGCCGGGAATCCCCCGCAGAAACCGTTCTGCAACGCTCCCGTCCGAGGCGCAAAATGCGGGGTCATGTCATATTCATACCTGAAATGCCTTGTAAATTGATTACCGTAAACTATTGTCTATGCATGAATTACGAATATGACACAGGAAATGAATTGACAAAAGAAAGGGAGATTTTCAGTACTTTTTCTTAGAAGCGGCTGGGAACGGGGGAAACAGGGCCGTTTCAGATGACGGGCGAAGTGGCGGCGGAGGGCCCGACCGACGCCGTCGGCGGCGCTACGGCAACCGTTCCCGGAGGCCCTCGGCTATCTCTTCGACGAGGGTGGGCAGATCGTAGCGGTAGTCCCAGGCGGGGTAATGGCGGCGGAACTTCCGTACGTCGCTGATCCACCAGATGTGGTCGCCGCTGCGGGGCTCGTCGACGTAGGTCCAGTCGAGGCGGCGTCCGGTGACCTCTTCGGCGAGCCGGATGGCCTCGCGCATGGAGCAGTGGGCGTGTCGGCTGCCGCCGATGTTGTAGACCTCCCCCGCCCGCGGCGCCCGGAAGAAGTGCCAGAAGGCCTCGACGAGATCGCGGGAATGGATGTTGTCGCGGACCTGCTTGGCCTTGTATCCGTAGATGCGGTAGGGCCGGCCGGTGAGGCAGCACTTGACGAGGTAGGCGAGGAAACCGTGGAGCTCGGCGCCGGAATGGCCGGGCCCGGTAAGGCATCCGCCGCGGAAGACGGCGGTCCGGAGTCCGAAGTAGCGCCCGTATTCCTGGACCATGACGTCGGCGGCGACCTTGGAGGCTCCGAAGACGGAGTGGCGGCTCTGGTCGATGGTGAGGGTTTCGTCGATGCCGTGCTCGGCGTAGGGATGGGCGGGGTCGAGTTCCCACCGCTCCTCCCTTTCGACGAGGGGCAGGGCGTTGGGCGAATCGCCGTATACCTTATTGGTGGAGGTGAAAATGAAGGGGGCCTCGGGACAATGGCGCCGGACCAGCTCGAGGAGGTTCAGGGTGCCGACGGCATTGACGCCGAAGTCGGTGAGGGGCTCCCGGGCGGCCCAGTCGTGGCTGGGCTGTGCGGCGGTGTGAACCACGAGGACGATGTCGGCGCCGTAGCGGCTGAATATGTCTTCGAGGGCATCGAAGTCCCGGATGTCGGCGTCGTAGTGCCGGTATCGAGGACAGTCGGCCTCGAGGCGGCGACGGCTCCAACGGGTGCTGGCCTCTTCGCCGAAGAAGCGGGCCCGCATGTCGTTGTCGATGCCCGCCACGTCGAACCCCTCGCCGGCGAAGCGCCGCACCGTTTCCGCGCCGATCAACCCGGCCGACCCGGTCACCAGAACCACGCCCATCGTTTCCCGCTCCTCCGCTTGAAACCCCGAGATGCGGAATATAGCGCAGGACGGCGCGGAAATGATAGCTCCGGGCTCCGGAGGATGGGGCAGGCCTCTCCCCTCTCGTGTCGATTTCGGAGAGGGCCGGTCTCACAGACGCGGGGGCTCGCGCGGCGGCTCGAACGTCGCCGTAGGGGCGAATCGGTATGAAGGGACTTGGGGCTGCGGCCGGCGACTCAGGCCTTTTTTCGGGCGGCGGACTTCTTGGCGGGCGCCTTCCGGGCGGCGGAGGATTGGGTCGGCGCCGCTCCGTGCACGTAGAAAAACCTGGCCCCCTCGAGCATGTTGCCCAGGTTTCGGCGGCCTTCGTCCTCGTCGAGGGAATAGCCGAGGGCGCGGCCCTCGTCGACCAGTTCTTCCCAGTCCTGGTGGGTCCATTGGCCCTCGTGCCGAATGACGAATTTCTCGACGAGGTCCAGCAGCTTGGGGAAAGGAGATGTGGCGGCCATGGGTGTTTCTCCTGACGCAAAGAAGCGAGGCGGTTGTCGTGTGGTATCGCCTGTGGAGAGCCTCTTACGGCGTCACGATAGCCCAATCGCGGGCCGGAGTCAATAGCGGTTCTGTGTTAGGTGTGCGTCAGGCCGGACGGGCCGGCGCGACCCGAAAGCCGCACCGGCCCGGGCCCTGCGAATTCAGATGAGTTGCTTGTGGGGTCGGATCTGCACGCGGATCACGTCGCAGCGGGGCGGCTGGATCAGGCAGTAGCGGATGCAGGCTGCAATATCCTCGGCCTTCAGCATTTCGCCCGCCGCCTGCTTCTTCTCCTGTTCCTTCTCGATGCCGGGCTCCCGGCCGGCGATGCTGGTTCCCACGCTACCGGGCTCGATGAGCGACACCTTGACCCCTTTCTCGTTGGCGTGCTTGCGGAAGGCCTCGCTGAAGGCCTGGATGGCCGCCTTGGTGGCCACGTACACGTCGGAGCCGGCCTCCCGCTCGTCGGCGCTCATGGACCCGACGTTCACGATATGGCCTCTCCCCTGCTTCTCCATGAGCTGGAGCGCCAGCTCGCTGCAGCGCATGTACCCCAGGAGGTTGGCGTCCACCACGTAGCGCCACTCCTCGTAGCTCATGTCGGCGATGCCTTTGGCGGCGAGGGCGGCGTTGTTGATGAGGATGTCGAGGCCGCCGAGTTTGTCCTCGGCCTCGGCGAAGACGCGTTTGACGTCCTCCTCCTCCGCCTGGTCGGCGGCGAGGGCGTGCCCCTCCCCCACTTCCCGGATGTCTTTCAGCGCGTCCTGCAGCTCCTTCTCGTGGCGCGCGAAAATCAGCACCCGGGCGCCTTCGGCCGCCAGCATCACGGCGGTGGCGCGGCCGATGCCCAGGCTGCCGCCCGAGAGGACCACGCGCTTGCCCGCCAGGCTCTGGGGCTCATAGTCGAGTTTTGAGGGAACGGTCTGGGGTTGCGACATGATGGATCTCCTTGGACCGGCGGAGGTTAGGCCCTCCGACGGCGGATGGGTCCGGCCGAAGCCGCGCCAACGCCGCACATCTCGGGCATGGATGTCCGGAAGAGGGAAGGTCTGAGGAAAAACCCGCGGCGCGTCGGCGGATTCGGGAGATGGATTGTAGATGGGGCGGTTCGCGGCGGACGCCGGGGAAAGCGACGCGCCGCCGCGCCTCCAGGCAAATCCTACCACGGGGTATGGGGAGGGTCAAGGCGGCTCGGGCGACGGCTTGGCCGTTCCGCCCAAGCAAAAACGGGGTCAAGAGACCTTGGGCGGGACGTCCAAGCCACGGCCAGGCCGCGGTCAGTTCAGGGGCTGGGGCCTGAGCTCGATGATGGGCTCGCGCCGCGGATCGGGTATGCCGCCCGCGTCCAGGGGAAGCACGGCGTCTTCCGATTTCTCGACCTTGACGATCTCTCCCCCTTCGCCTTCGCCCACGCCGCTGACGTAGACCTTGGGCACGTAGGGGCTCTTGGCGGTGGACTCGTCCTGCACCTGGATGCGCAGGTTCTCGGGAGTCACGTTCTCCGGAAGGTACACGATGCCTTCCGCATAGATGGGGCTGGTCATGGCCAGCACCTTGACCCCGCCGAAGCGGACCCCGACGGGGGCGTCGATCACGCGGGCGCGGTAGGCGGCGTAGGTGCTGGGATGCTGGGGAATGCGGACGGTGAAGTCGTCTTCCTCGATGATCTTCGACAGGATGGGCAGGCCGTTCGACAGGACTTCCACCTTCTTCCCCTTGCCGCCGACCACGGACACCAGCAGGTTGGTGGAGACGCCGACGGGCACCGCGCCTCCGATGCCCACGTCCACCTTCTTGGGAACGATCTGACCCCGTTTGGGGAGGCCGTAGGGATCCCGTTCCGCCGAGTACTTCACCGCATCGCCCATGGCGTCCGCCGTAAAGAATATGCGGGGCGCCTTCATGTCGGCGGCCACGCAGGTTCGTCCGGCCGCGATGCCCGACACGATGCCGCGGACCGATTTCTCTTCCGCCCATACATAGGTAATGGGCTGACCCAGGGGAACGCTGGGGCTCCCGCTCATGCTCCCGGCGATGGCGGCGATCTTCCGGCCGCGGACGAGTTCGTAGTCCCAGAAAAGGGCCGCCTGCCCGTTGGCGGAGAGTCCGCGCTCGTTCGCCGCCGCCGCGATGGAGTAGTAGAGCTTGCCGTCCCGGGCGGTCATCTGGAGGTCCTGATCGAGGGCCGATAGGGCGATGGGCGGCACCTGCCCCCACTCCCGCGCCCAGACCTGGATGGCGTTCACATACGGAACGTACCACTGCCACGTCATGCCGGGGAAGCAGGGATGGGCGGCGGCGAAGACCCCGCCCTGGGCCTGGACCAGACGCGACACGGCCTGGGCGTGGTTGTGGTTCTCGGCCTTATCGGGGAGGGTCCGGGGGTTGTAGATGAGGGCGTAGCCCCGCTCGTCGTCGCCCCAGGCCATGGCGGGGATGAGGACAACTTTGCTGGATTTGAATTCGGGGTCTCGCGCGGCGGCGAGGGTATTCGGATCGCAGATGGCAAGGAAATCCAGACCGAGGGCTTCGGCGCGGCGCACCAGTTCCCCCACCGATTCCTTGCCCCGGCCGTACTTGGACTGGGCGTGAAGCTCGCCGCGGTACCACTGGCCCTTCTTCGACAGCACCGGCTGCTCGGGCAGGTTGAGGACGGGCCGGCCGGGAATGCTGGTGGGGTCGTTCATGTCGGTGCCCGCCGCGAGCTCCGCCCGGTCGATGGCGAGATCGAAATCGCGGTCGAACTCGCGCAGCAACCGGTTGCCGCTGGTGCCTTCGAGGAGGTCTTCCTTAAGGGAGACGGACTTGCCGGCGGCCACCTTGACGTCCACCACGTTCACCAGCAGCGGGATGCCCTCCTCGTAGACGAATATATGGGCCTTGTACGAGCCGGCGGGGACGTTGGCGGCGGCTTCGCCCCGGGCGACGGCGATGCCCAGGGGTCGGCCGTTTCCGTGGAGCTCGACCTTTCCGGGCAGGGGCCGGCCGGCGACGCTGGCAATCCGGATCTCGATCCGTCCCTCGGCCCCCGATGCCGGGGCGCTTTTCCGTTGGGCCAGGAGGAGGTCCGGCGCCGATTCGGGAGGAGACGCAATTTCCTGCTTGCTTGCGCCGCATAAAACTGCTATAACAATGAGGTACAGAAACCGTGACATGGGTGTCATTGCGCTCTCCAGCGTTGCCCGTCCCCTTGGAGGGATTTGATATCCATAGCACAAACCCTATAGACTTTCAACGCTTTTTAGACAGTTGAATAGGGTCAAATGCGGTTTAGTTGAGTCGTCTCACATTGAACAGGGGGATACCTACCGTGCGAAAAGAGAACAACTATAACGACTCTCTGATGCTCTCGAGCATCGACATCAACAGCGAGGTGGCCGTCTACGTCCAAATCGAAAACCACATTCAATTCGCCATTGCGTCGGGCCGCCTGAAGGCGGGCGATCAGCTTCCTTCCGTGCGGGAGCTGTCGGAACGGCTCGGGGTGAACCCCAACACCGTCGCCAAGGCCTACCGGGACCTCGAAGTGATGGGACTGCTCTACACCCGCCGCGGCATGGGTGTGTTCGTCAACAAGGGTATCGAAGCCAAGTGCCGCGAGGAATGCCGCCGGAAGATCATCAACCGCCTGCACGAGGTGGTGGCGGAAGCCAAGGCGGCGGGCATGGCCGAGAAGGAGATCGCCGAGGTGCTTCAGAAGAGCTATGCCTCCGACTCGGGACCCTATAGCGCGACACCGAGCGCCGTTTCGGCCCTGGCACGCGGCAAGCGCGTCGCGGCGAAGTAAGCAGTCGATCCAGGGGTTCTGCCCGCGGAGCGGGCCGCAGCCTCCGTGCAAGGCCGCGGCAAGCCGAAGGAACCAGCCCCGGGACGGGCCGAGGCAGAACCCCCGCATTTCTTTCCGGAAGCTCACTCCCTTCTCCCCTTCCTTATGGTTTGAAGTCTTTCCGTTTGAACTGCTCCCGACATCGTTTCCCGTCTAATGATACGACCCCGCCCGTAAAGATGGTATAGGGCGGTCCGCTTTTTTCGTGCGAGCCCGCCCGAAGAGGTCGTGCGAAACTCGCTTTTTCGTAGAAGTTGTCATCTGTCCGACCCGGACGCGGGAAGTCGCGGCGAATCGCGCCGGACGTCGGAGTGTTTCACCGTTGGCAATCTGTTTTTCAGGTTTGACGGGATTTACGCTTTGCGATCCGGGATGGGTTTGCCGGGAGGCCGCGCAAAGTGCTAAAATGTCATGCAAGATTTCGCTGGAAGCGGCTTCCGGGGAAAACGGCAGGGCTGCGGCCGGCCTCCGGTTTTTCCACGGGATACTAACAGATAATACTTGACATCACCGTCGGGTTGTTGTAGAGTACACAGGCATTACTTGGGAACCGCTGCGGTGTTCGGTCGATGCGGATCCGATTTTCTCGGGCCCTCCGGGTCCGACCCCGAAATCCCGACGGAACAAACGGTGACGAATATGGGAACAGCGCACAACCGAAAAGACATGCATTCGCTGGACTTTGGCTATGAGGGCGGATATTCCGACGGCGAGGAAAGCATGGCGAATGAGAAGGCGGGGGCGCCGCCGGCGCCGGAGCAACCGGGCCGACTTTCCCACGGCGCCAAGGTAAAGCGGGGGCAGCTCAACGCCGTTCAGCAGGGCCGGTACGGCACCGGTCCGGCGCCCTACGGGTATCGGAGGGGAACGGACAGCGAACGGCCGCTGGTCGTGGACGACCGAGAGGCGGAGGTGGTACGGACGATCTTCCGCGAGTACCTCAATACCCGAAGCACCGGCAAAGTCGTCAATTATCTCCACTCCAAGAGCATCTTCACGCGCAAAGGCAACAAGTGGTCGCGCCAGGCCATCGCCATCATCCTTTCGAACCGTACCTACCGCGGCCGGGTCAGCTACGGCGACGTGGAAACGCAGGGCCTGCACGAGCCCATCATCGAGCCGGCCTTGTTCTACAAAGCCAACGCGCTGCGCGAGAAGAAGAAGCGGAAGCGGAGCAACCGCGACGAGCCGGGACGCTCGGATT
>CAYVOE010000241.1:0-7908 GCA_964452795.1 uncultured Nitrospiraceae bacterium | reverse complement strand
TGCTTGAGATTGTTCGCGCAACTGGCGCGGTTGGCGGCCTCGCGGGCCCGGGACAGGGCCGGCAGCAGGATGGCTGCCAGGATGCCGATGATGGCGATCACCACCAACAGCTCGATGAGGGTGAAGCCTCGCTTTCTGGTACTCATGAACCGATTCCCTCCCAATAAAGTAAGTTGTACTGCGGTTACCTGCCCCCGTTCACGATTCGGTGCCAGGTCCGGCTGGGAGGAAGGGGGCCCGAGCCCCCTTCCTCCTCGCCGTGTGTTTCCGTAACTGTATGATGTCAGGGCGTCTAGCCCTCGTCAGCCCATGCCCCCGTAGACGTGGGTCCAGTTGGCCCAGTGCTGACCGGGGTTGTAGCCGCCCGCGACGGGTCGCGCGTTCCAGGGCATTCCACCGAACTGCTCGTATTTCCTCCATTCGACGTGTCCGTCCATGTAGAGGATATTGGAGCCGCCCGGAAGGTGGTTGAACACCAGGATCGCTCCCCGTCCCTGGGCCGCCGCATCGGCGTTATCGTTCTTGCCGAAAGCGTCCCACATGACAGGAAGGGTGCTCTGGGCAATGGCGCCGGCGGCGGGGTTGTTGATGTCGGTGATGAAGAAGCGCTCGATGCCCTCCTTCAGCCGCATGGCTTTGCACTGGATAAGGGTGCCGTCGTCGTCGAGGAAGCCGAGATCCTCCCACCACGGCAGGTGCTTGGAGCTGGTGATGTCGTCTTCCGCTATGCCGTAGTAGTACGTAATGCTCCCCCACGTAGTGGGGCCGCCTACCGCGGCGATGTCGGCCTGCGACGTCACCTGATCGATGATTCCTTCGCCCAGTACCAATGGCTTACCCCAGGGCGCCGAGTCGCCGGGATTGATGTAACCCGTGTTGGCGCAGGAATGAAACGCAAACTCGGTCTGGGACGTGGTCTTGGTGGCGAAGGGGTTGTAGATATACGAAAGGGGAAACGAGAGGATGGCGTGCCGCACGGCGTTCGCCACATGCGGATTCACCCCGTCCTTGATGTTCTGCACCTGGGCGGCCACGTCGATGTCTATGCCGGGAAAGGTCCCCCAACCAAAGGTCGAGGCACCGGCCCAGGCGCCGCGGCTGTCCGACGGACAGATCATGATGTTCGGATCGGTCCAGTATTCCGGATACAACTGCGTGCTGTTGACCCCGCGAGGCCAGGTGAAACCGGAGGTTCCGCCGCTGGGACGGTAACCTCCCCCTCCGGGGAACTTGCCCTTGTTCTCGCTGGCGAACATCTTGAAGATGACGCCCCACTGTTTGAGGTTGTTCGCACAACTGGCGCGGTTGGCGGCTTCTCGTGCCCTTGCCAAAGCCGGCAAGAGGATGGCCGCCAGGATACCGATAATGGCGATCACGACAAGCAATTCAATGAGGGTAAAACCGTTCCGTCTGGTATACATGGGCCTGGGCCCTCCTTGGGATCGGGGTTTCGCCGCTTCAGCCTGTCTTGGACGCATTTACTCAAAGGGGAACAAGGAAATTTGCCGGGGTTATGCCAAGTCCGCCGCGATTTCACCTCCTTTCACCACGTTTTCCGCCAGGAGCGCGGAGCGAAAGAGCTCTTGAAACGCGGGGAAATCCACCGCGGTGCACACTTGCAGCGGACTTCCGGCGCGGGGCGTGCTCCGGGTCACTCCGTAGCGCTCGCCCTTCTCGAGGACGACTTCGATGTCGCGCCGCTCGAAGGTGTAGAGTTCCGGCGCCACCAGGCAGCCCACGGCCAGCGGGTCGTGGAGCACGGGCACGGACCGGCCGTCCTGCTTCTGCCAGTAGCCGATGAGCTCCCATACGAGCCGCGGAAGCGGGCGCTCCTCGTCGGCGAGCCGCTGCATCAGATCCGCCTCCATGAGGCAGTGTTCTGTGATGTCGAAGGGAATGATCCGCATGGGCACGCCGGCGTGGAACACGGCCTGAGCCGCCTCGGGGTCCATGAGGATGTTGTACTCGGCCTGGGGCCGGCCGAAGAGGCCGCCCATGATGACGATCTCGTCGAGGCGCGTCTTGACCTCGGGATGGTCGAGCAACAGCCGGGCCACGTTGGTGAGGGGGCCGATGGCCAGGAGCGTCACGGGCCCGTCGGACTCCTCGATGAAGCGCCGGGTGAATTCGACGCCGGGCTCGGCGATGCAGTTGTCGAAGCGTTCGTCGCCGTTGAGGCACTGCCCCTGTGACTGGGCCCAGCCGAGGCGCGGCTCCCGGTTGAAGGGTTGACCGATGCCCACGGCCACGGGCACGTCCGTCCGACCGCCCGTCTCGAGCATTTTGGCGGCGATGCGGGCGCGGATGTCCACTTCCGCGTGGACCGTCACGACGCCCCGCAGGTCGAATTCGCGCAGGCCCAGGATCATTCCGAGGGCAAGGGCGTCGTCGACGTCGTCTCCGATGTCCGTGTCCAGAATCACAGGTTTCATACAACGGTTCCCTTCGTTCTTGCTTTTTCCGAGTCAGGGCCCGCGGCCCGCGGCCGGGAATCCCCCGTTTTCTCTTGTATTCTTCCGGCCGAGGATTCCCGAGCCACCAGATAGGGATCGAGAAGCACCTCGTCGGTCTCGTGTTCGCCCGTTTCGATCATGCGCAGCAGGGCCTCGACCATGGACCGGCCCAGGTCGGCCTTGGGCAGACCGATGGACGACAGGGGCGGGTCGAGAAAGACGTCGAACGCGGCGTCGTCGAAGCCGATCATGCGCACGTCGTCGGGGATGCGGATGCCTTCCCGCCGGAGGAGCGACATCACCTGGGCGATGTGGTCGTCGGAGAAGCCCACGAGGCCGTCGATCCGACGGGACCGCATCTGTTCGGCCAGGAGCGCCCCCTGCTCCGGCTCCCGGGGATCCACCAGCAGGCCCCGGGGAAGGACGGCCCGCAGGCCCTCCTCTTTGAGGGCGCGCATGCAGCCTTCGAGGCGCGCCTCGTGGATGATGCGCAGGTATTCAAGGTCGAGCACCGCCGGGTTCGAGCAGAAGGCGATGCGCCGACACCCCTGGTCGATGAGGTGGCGCGCCGCCATGTAGCCGCCCTTGGAGTCGGCGAAGGCCATGAACTTGTGGCTGGACTGGGAATCGGCCCGGCGCCGCCAGAAAATGGTGGGCACGTGGTTGCGGGTGAGGTAGCGCAGGTGCGGCGCGTGGATATCCACGGGCAGCATGATAACACCGTCCACCCGCCGCGCGATCAGCCCCTTCAGATACGTCTTCTCTCGTTCGATGCTGTCGAAGGTGCTGCTGTAGATGAACTGGTAGTCGCGCTTCTCCCCCTCCTGCTGGATCTCCTGGAGCATGTCCAGCATGAAGTCGGCGCAGCGCGGAGCTATCACCGCGATGAGGTGGTATCGGCCCTTCTGAAGGAATCCCGCCGTGCGGTTGAGGACGAAGCCGTGCTCCTGGGCCAGTTCGAGAATGCGCTGGGCGGTGGCCTCGCTGATCCCCCGGTCGGCCGCTTTGCCGTTGAGGACATAAGACGCCGTCGCGATGGACACGTTGGCCATCTTGGCGATGTCACTCAGGCGCACACGCACGCCAATTCCCCTCTATGTCGCGGCCCGCCGCCCCGGCGGCCTCTTCCGGCCGACGCGAAAACGGACGGAGGCACGGTGACCCGGACCGAGCGTCCGGGTTGCGGCCGCCGCGTCCCCGCCCTCTCCGGCGGTGCCTGGCGCGGCCGTCGCCGCAGGGTTAACCGATTTCAGTTAATCGCTTCAGTTAACCCTTTAAGTAAAGCATACACCCCATTCGCGCTTTTTGTCAAGAGGCTTTAACTAGCGGAAGCTGAAACGCCCGGGGCAACGGCAGGAAGCAAGGAACGATGCGTCCCGGCCGAGACGGCCAGGTCATCGCCCAAGTCCCCCCTTTTGCTCGAACTGGACCAGGAGCATGGTCTGATCGTCGTCCGGGCGCCGATCGCGCTGATGTTCGTGAAGCCGCGCCAGCATGTGGTCCAGGGCCTGGGGCGGCGAAGGCGGGGCGGTGACGAAGGCGTCGCGAAGGCGGTCCTCTCCGAAGAAGGCGCCGCACGGATCGCGGGCGTCGATGATGCCGTCGGTGTAGAGGAGCAGGGTCTCCCCCGCTTCGGCGCGGTGATCGGCGTCGCCGTAGCGGCACCCCGGCTCGACGCCCAGGGGCAGGCTCGAATCGCAGGTCAGGGGCCGAATGGTTCCGGACCCGGCACGGCACAGGGGCTCGGGATGGCCCGCGCAGGCGTGGATCAGCCGTCCTTCGCGGGCATCGAGGAAGGCGAGATAGGCGGTGACGAAGGATCGGTTAATCGGCCGCCGGATGAGCCGGTCGTTGAGGTGGCCGAGGATGGCGCCGGGCGAGTCGAGGCCCTCGGGGCGGTTGTGGAGCAGGGAGGACAGGATGGCGACGACGACGGCGGCGGACGGTCCGTGGCCGGTGGCGTCGGCGATGAGGAGGGCCCAGCGTTGGCGGTCGGGGTCCAGCGGGAAGAGGTCGTAGAAGTCGCCCCCGGCCCGGTCGTAGGTGGCGTAGGATGCGGCCAAGCGCACGCCCGGGATGGGCGGCAGCTCGGTGGGCAGCAGTCCGCGCTGGATGCTGGCGATTTCGTCGATCTCGCGCTCGATCCAGGAATGGGCGTCCCGCAACTCCTGGACAATGCGCTTGTAGTTGGTCATGCCGCCCACCATGTTCACCTGGACGAAGCGGTACTCGACGGACTCGGGCGTGAAATCTTCTTCGTTCTGCGACAGGAACATCACCCAGTTCTGGACGACCCCGTTGTCGTAGGCCGGGACCCCGAGTATGTGCCGGTACGGGCGGAGCTGATCGCCGAGGACCGGATCGTCGCGCACCTCGACGTCGCGGAAGAAGACGGGACCGGTGGCCTCGATCATGCGGCCGATGATCCCGCCCGAGCAGACGGGCGCATCGGGTCCGGCGAAGAAGGTGTCGGTCAGTCCGGTTCGGTCGATGCCCTGCTGGTGCATGAGCCGCATGACCCGGTAGGACCCGGGCGGCACGTGGCGCATAGAGACCGACAGGAGCCCGATGTTGCCGTAGAGTTCGCGCATGGTGGCGGAGAAGCGGTTCACGGAGCTTGCGGGGTCGGGGTCGGCGCTGAGGTCGCGCAGCATGTCGGTAAGGTAACGCAACCGGCGGTCGCCGGACAGGTCTTCCATCATGGTATTGCCTTGGCAGCCTCCGGAGAGACCTCCTTACTGCGATTGGCTACGGGGCGCCCGCGGGCTGTGGCTCCGCCTGTTCCCGAGCGGGAAGGAATCGACGCACCCAGATCAGATAGGCCAGCCAGGCCACCAGGATGACGCCAGAGTAGACGGCCAGCACGTCGTTGTCGAAGAACCCCGATAGGGTCATGATTTCCACGTCTCGCGCGGGCACGCCCATGGCGGCATACAGCCCTTCAAAGCCGAGGCGCCAGAGGGTCACGATCCACGACAGGCCGAAACCCAGGCTGAGGATCGTGGCGCCCCACCACGCCGCGGGGCTGAGCCGGCTGAGCCGCCAGGCCGCCAGCAGGGACAGCACGCCCGTGGCGATCCAGCACAAGGCGGATACGGCCCCGGTGACCATTTGGCCGAAGACGGGGAAGACACCGTAGGCGATGCCCACGAAGGCGAACGCTCCGCCCGCCCCGAACAGGAGCACCGTGGCGAGCAGGGGCAGGGCGCAACGGTCGGTCCACCGCGGCACAGGGTCGCGCCAGGCGCAGGTGGCCTGGACGTGGCGGCTCCGGTAAAACAGGAGAAAGGCCAGGGGCATGGCGATGTACAGGAACGCGCTGAAGATGGTCACGATGACCGCGAAGGTCGTCTGAAAACCCGGCGGCGGAGTGGCGCCCGCAGATGCCATGCTCGCGGTCATGTACGTGTCGAAGCGCGGCAGCACCAGGAGCCAGATGATGAAGGTTATCACGCCCAGGACCAGCCAGGTCCAGGAAGCGGCGAGCATGACGGCGCAGGCCCAGCGCCGCGCCAGGAACGAGCCGACGCCGACGGCGGCGAAAAAGGCGGCTACCAGGAGGTAGAGGACGACGGCGCCGATCATCATGCCCAGCGGGTAGTCCCCTCCCGCGAACGGCGAGCCCATGGACCTTGAAAATATCCAGCCCGCGAAGGACAGCAGCGCGAAGAGCCCCACCAGGGCCGCCAGGGCCAGTTCGACGACTCCGTAGACGATGAGGCCGAGACTTCGGTCTTTGAACCCTACGGGCGCTTCCGGATGAGCGACGTCGGTCATGCCTGAGTTCTCCTCTTCCGGACAAAGAGCGTAGCGAACCTGGGGGAACGATTGCCAATCGAAAGACGGCCGCACCCGGACGTCTCGCAGAGGGGAAACGGCAAGCGCCCTCGCAGACAACCCGCGAGGGCGCTCGAAAGCCGATTCGTCGCGGCGCGGGTCTACCGCTTGACCAGGGCCTGAAGGTCCGCGTCGAGCGGGTCGCTCGTGATGCGCTCGTGGAAGCCGCTGTCCGCGATGGCGAGCGCGGCGGCGCTTCCCATGACGGCCACTGGCGGCACCTGGCCCTCGCTGATGGCCGGCTGAAGGACCGTGAGTAGGCTGCGATGCCCCGCCTCGGCGATGTAGGCGCAGGCCATGAGGCGCACGAGGGGGTTGGGATTGCGCATGGCTTCCTGGATCACGGATACGGCCCAAAGGTCGCCCCCTTCGATCAGGGCGGCGGCGGCACGGGCACGGAACATCATGTTTTCGAGGGTCTCGTCGTAGCGCTGGTCCAGAAGGTTGCGCAGATAGTCGAGACCGGACACGTTGCCCTTCTTGGCCAGGGCGATGGCCGCGTCCCGGGCAAGCGAAGGCACGTTCAGGTACTCCTTCGAGAGCATCCGCTCGCCCTGGGGGTCGTCGAGGTTGTAGAGGACCATGGCCAGCCGAAACCGCGGCACGTTCTGGGCCTTTTCAATGCGCTGCTTCACCTGCTGGACCACGTCCGGACCTCCGAGGAGGGTCAAGGCGCGCACGGCGGCCCGGCCTTTCTCGTCGCTCAGCTCCATGGCCATGTCGAGGACCTGGGGGATGATGTCCCGGTTGCCGAGGCGGGCGAGGGCGACGGCGGCAGGGGCCGACAGGTCGGCCGACCGATCGTCGAGCATGCGCAGCAGGGTGCCTTGAACGGAGGAATCGCCGACGAGACCGGCGAGTTCCGCACCGGCGATGCGCACGCGGCGTCGGGGGCTGTCGAGAGCGGGTCCGACGAGGGCCTGGGCCCGCTCCGGATACCCGGCGTACCACAGGTGCGTCGCCGCGAGCACGGCCGTCTCGACGTCGTTGGTTTCCGTCAATTCCTCGAGGTAGTTCCGGGCATCGGCGATCCGCGCCGAGATGGTGCCTCCGGAACTGCTGGACGTCATGACGGAGGCGGCCACGGGATCGCTGGCGGCCAGGATTCCGGCGGATAACAGCCGCATGAACTGGTCGCCCTCGCTGGCTTCGTAGATCTCGGCCAGCCGCTCGATGGCCCGCGCCAGGATGGCCTGCTCGCTGCTGTTGAGGGCGCGGGTCACGTTGATGCGGGGGCGGGCCTCCACTTCGTCCTGCTGAACGCGGATCTCCTGGATGTCGGAGAACAGGTACACGTTGCGCAGGCCCGTGCGCCCTTCCACGATCAACCGGTCCGATTCCACGCCTTTGACGCGCTGGTTGGGGTCGCGTGCCCCGCCCTTGAGCACCACGGTCACCAGGGCCTGATTCTCGACGAGGGCGCCCAGAGAGCGCGAGTCGCCGACGACCACCGGCACCTGGGCGTACGCCGGAGCCCACGCCATGAACGCGAATGCCGCGACGGCCAGCACCCGCGTCGCCGTGGCTCCCCCTTTCCCGACGAAGCTAATGCAGTTCAATTTTTTCCTCCTTGACCACTCGGTCGAGAAACCTCTTCGCCGCATCCATGGACGTCACC
>CAYVOE010000240.1:0-7985 GCA_964452795.1 uncultured Nitrospiraceae bacterium | reverse complement strand
TTCCGGCGGCCCCTGTACTACCGCGGACTGGCCCTGATATCGCTCGCGTTGCTGATCCTGGTGCTGATTCCGGGGATCGGCACGGAGGTCAACGGGGCCCAGCGCTGGATTCGGGTCTTCGGCTTCGGGTTCCAGCCTTCCGAGTTCGCCAAGATGGCGCTGGTGATCATCCTGGCGGTGAAGCTGTCGACCAACCAGGAAGACATCAAGAGTCTGTTTCGCGGGTTCCTGCCGGCCCTGGCGGTCACGGGCCTCTTCGCGGGCCTGGTGTTCCTCGAGGACGACCTCGGCGTGCCCGTGGTGATGGTGGGCGTGGCCTTTCTGATGATTTTCGTGGCCGGCACGCGCTGGGTCTACGTCATCTTCTCCTTCATGCTGGCGACGGCCGGTGTGGTGGCCATCGCCGTCACCACGCCCTACCGCATGAAACGGCTCCTGGCCTTCCTCAATCCGTGGGAGTACGCCCAGGACGCCGGTTTCCAGCTCATCCAGTCGCTCGCCGCATTCGCCCGGGGCGGACTCTTGGGGCAGGGGCCCGGTGCGTCCGAGCAGAAGCTGCACTACCTGCCCTTCTCGCACACGGACTTCATCTTCGCCATCTGGGGGGAGGAGATGGGACTGGCGGGGACCCTGCTGGCGGTGGGGCTGTTCACCGCGTTCCTGGTGACGGCGTTGCGGATCGCGTTGTGCGCGCCCGACTTGTTCGGGACCCTGCTGGCCGCCGGCATCGCCGTGTTGATCACCATCCAGGCCGCGTTCAACATGGGCGTCACCACGGGGCTTCTGCCGACGAAAGGGCTGCCGCTGCCGTTCATCAGCCACGGCGGCACGGCCCTCATCGTCAACCTCACCATGATCGGGATACTGATAAACATCGGACTGCAGGCAAGAGAAGAGCCGCAGACGAAGCGGGCTCGGGCCTATGCCGGTTGAGAGGTAACAAACATTCAACGACGGGGTTCGCGGAGGACAGGGGGGAGGAATCCGCCGGCGAACGTTGGCGCCGACAAGTTGCGGACGGGTTCGGAGCATAGGCTCCGACCGGCCGGGCCGACACGGCAAACAAGCATTCCGATGCCGGGCGTCGGCGGATGACATGTGGACGCCCCGACCCTGAATTCCGTGCCCTGGACTCTGACCCTGACCCGGGAGTTGCCCATGCGCGTACTCATTGCGGGCGGCGGCACGGGCGGACACACGTCGCCCGCCGTGGCCATCATCGAAGAACTGCAAAAGCGCGATCCGCGCCTCGAAGTCCAATGGATCGGCCGGCGCGGCAATATCGAGGAGCGAATCTGCCGGAACCTGTCCCTGCCGTTTCGGTCGGTGCCCGTCGAGGGCTGGCCTCGGCGGCAGAAGCTGCGCAAGGGGTGGGCGGCGGCCAAGCTGGCCTACAGCGTCGCCCGTTGCCTGCTCTACATCCGCCACTATGAGCCCCAGGTCGTCATCGGCGTGGGCGGATACGTGTCCCTGCCCGCGCTCTACGCCGCCCAGAAGCGCGGCGTGCCTACCGTGCTCCACGAACAGAACAAGCGGCTCGGCATGGCCAACGCCCTGTTGGCCCCCCGGGCGGACCGGATCCTGTTGAGCTATCCCGACACGGCGGGCGAGTATCCCGCGGACCGGGCGCGCGTGGTGGGCAACCCGGTGCGAAGGGCTTTCCTGTCGCCGCCCGACACGAGCGAGGCCCGGGCCCGGCTCGGCCTGCGCGAGGACGTGCCGGTGGTCCTGGTTTCCGGCGGGAGCCAGGGGGCCCATTCCATCAACGAGGCGGTCAAAGCGGCCCTGCCCAAGTTCGGACCCGACGAGGTCCAGTTGATTTGGACCGCCGGACAGGCCGACATTGCCGAAGCCCGCCGCACCGCCGAACAGGCCCCCGTCACGGTCCTGCCCCATGCCTTTCTCGACGACATGGCGAGTGCGTGCGCGGCGGCCGACGTGGTCGTGGGACGGGCCGGGGCTTCGAGCACCGCGGAGCTGGCCGTCATGGGCAAGCCTTCGGTGCTGGTGCCTTACCCGTATGCTGCCGATAATCATCAAGAGGCCAATGCCCGGGCCTTCGTCGAGGCCGGGGCGGCGCGGATGCTGCTCGACTCGGAATGCACGGCCGATCGGCTGCTTCAGGAGCTGCGTGAGCTCCTGGGCGACCCGGAACTCCGGGCGACCATGGCGCGCGCGGCCCACGGCCTGGCTCGGCCCGAGGCCGCCGAGTCCATTGCCGAGGAGATCGTAACGCTCGCCTTTGGCGAAGCCCGGCTTTAGGAGATTTTGGCGTCCTCCGATATTCCTATTGCAAGAATTTCGTAACGTGGCGAAGGTCTATTGACAGACACTGACGTTGGCGGTACAGTGATTTCGTCGCTACACCTGAGTGGGCATAGGGCCCTGGCGGCTCGGTGATCGGGGTTTGGTGCGAATTTCGGTTCTCCCATTGCCGACCGCTTTTTCCGGTTAACCTGTGTAGGCGAGATATGACCGAAGAATCGGCGCGCAGGGCGGCAGACGGCGGGGAGTGCGTCTCGGGCTTTGTACCTGTGTGCCTAAGCAGTCTCCGTTCCGATACCCTGGCCGATTTCGACCTTTACCTCCGGGTCCCGGAGCTGTCGAGACCGGTGCTCTACCGACAGCGCGATCTTCCCTTCACCGAGGACGTGCGGCAGCGGCTTGTGCAGCGCGGCGTGGCCCGGCTCTACGTCCTCGCGGAAGATCACGGGCGGTACCTGCGCTACGTCGAAAGCCATCTCCCCACCCTCTTGAACGACCCGTCCCTGCCGACCGAGACCAAGACCGACTTACTGTACCGATCCGCGACGAACATGATGGCCGAGATCCTCGAGCAACCGCGGGCGAGCGACGTGCTCCGGCGAAGCCGAGACCTGGTGTGGAGCACCTGCGACTACCTGCTCAAGGACCGGTTCGCCCTGCAAGGGCTGGTGCGGGTGATGTCCTTCGATTACTACACGTACACGCATAGCCTGAACGTCTTCGTGTTCTCGGTCAGCCTGGCGCGCCGCGTGGGCATCACGGATCCCGATGATATCCGACAATTCGGAGAGGGGGCGCTGCTCCACGACATCGGGAAGAGCATGATCGATGCCGCCATCATCAACTTTCCCGGAAAGCTGAACGCCGAGCAATGGGACGAGGTGCGCAAGCATCCCGGCCACGGCTACGACCTCCTCATCGAGCAGGGCGTGGACAACCCCCGGGTGCTCTCGGTGGTGCGCCACCACCACGAGAAGCTGACGGGCAAAGGATATCCCGATGGACTCAAAGGCGACGCCATCCACCGGTGGGTGCGGATCGCCACCATCGCCGACATCTTCGACGCCCTCACCACCCGCCGCGCCTACAAGGACGCGCTGGAGTCGTTCCCGGCCCTGGGCGTGATGCGCGATGAAATGGGCGCCGACCTCGACCCGGACCTGTTTCGCGCCTTCGTCCAGATGATGGGCGACCCGACGAAGTAGGAGGTTCCTCAGCGTGGGCCGCCGCCTTCCACGACGATGTCGTCCGGATCCACCAGAGCGACGCCGTCCCGGCACAGGGGGCATTCGTCGGGAGGCCAGCTCTCGAGGGTCACCCGGGCCAGGGGTTCGTAGCGGGTGTCGAACCGGACCGTCCCCCCGCTGCGGTCGACCAGCACGCCGATCCCCACCACCACCGCGCCGCGTCCGCGCAGGTGGTCCACGGTCTTGGCGATGGACCCGCCCGTGGTGGTGACGTCCTCCACCACCAGCACCCGCGTTCCGGCGTCCAGGGCAATGCCGCGTTTCAGCGCCATCCCGCCGGCCCCGTCCTTCTCGGTGAAGGCGGCTCGGGCGTCCAGGTGCCGGGCCGTTTCGTAGGCCAGGACGATGCCGCCCGTGGCCGGTCCCACGACCATGTCCACCGCGTCCGAACGGAATCGTTCCGCCAGAGCGGCGCAGAGGGCCTCTGTATGGCGCGGGTGCTGGAGCACGCGGGCCGCCTGAAAGAACCGGCGCCCGTGGCGTCCGCTGGCATAAAGGAAGTGGCCCTCGATAAGGGCGCCTGTGTCGCGGAAGAGGTCAAGAACGCGTTGCGAATCCATCGGTAGGGTTCCTAAAGTCTCCGGAGTCGGACCGCAGGGCCTACCCCTGCAGCTCGTCGAGAATTCGCCGGACCGCCTCGGCGGGGTCGGGGTGGCGCAGGATGGGCCGTACCACCACGATGAAATCGGCCCCCCGCTCGGCGGCTTCCCGGGGCGTCAGGATTCGGGCCTGGTCATCGGCCGACGCCCACACGGGCCGGATGCCCGGGGTCACGACGAGGGGATCCGGCCCCACTTCCTCGCGGATCGCTTCGATCTCGTGGGGCGACGCGACCAGTCCGTGGGCGCCCGCCGCAACGGCCAGGCGCGCATACCGGCGTACCGCTTCGGCGGGCGTCTCGGGCAGGCCCACTTCGGTCCGCAGCGCCTCCTCGGTCAGGCTCGTGAGGACCGTGACCGCCAGCAGGCGGGTGGGGGAGCCTTCGACGGCCTCGCGGGCGGCGGCGATCATGCGGGCGCCGCCGGCGGCGTGGAGCGTCAGGAGGGACACGCCCAGGTCGCGGGCCGCGCGCACCGCTCCGGCGACCGTATTCGGGATGTCGTGATACTTGAGATCGAGGAAGACCTGTTTGCCCCGGTCTCGCACGTCGCGAACGATGTCGGGTCCGCAGCGCGTGAAGAGCTGGGAACCAATCTTGAACCAGGCGCAGGCGCCGCAGACGTCCACGGCACGAAGCGCCTCGTCCCGCGTGTCCACGTCGAGCCCGACGATGAGTTGGCAGTTGTCAGTCATAAGTCGGATGCCGCGTCCCTTAGCGCCGGCCCTGATCGAAGCGGAGCTGGTTTCTCAGGAGGTTGAGGCTGACGCGGATGCGTTCGGCCAGCACCTCGCCGATGCCGTCGACCTCGGTGAGATCCTCCTTGGTGGCCCGCATGATCTGCTGGAGCGACCCGAAACGCTGCACGAGGTTCTCGATGAGGGCCGGCGTCAGGCGGTGGGTCTCGGTGAGGAGGCGGTATCCCCGGGGCGACAGGTACGTGTCCACGGTGCGCAACTGGGCGCCGTACCCCAGGGCCTGGCTGATGTTCGACAGGTTCAGCAACTCGCTCTGGGGGATGTTGCGGATGCGATCCCGCACCTGCTCGTAGGTGCCGGCCTTCTCGCGGTGGTAGTCGCGGATGACAAGTTCCGCCTCTTCCACCGGCTGCACCAGCTCCTTCAACTGAAGCTCGATGAGCCGGCCTTCGATGCCCAGCTCGAGGATGTAGGGCTCGACCTCGCGGGCGATGCGCACCACCATCTCGCACCGCTGAATGGCGCGGCACACGTCGAAGATGGTGACCATGTCCTGAAACTCGCGGATGCTGAGGTCCAGCATGGACTGGTTCAGCACGTTAAGGTACTTCTCGAGCGTCAGGATGGCCTGGGTCGCCTTGTTCAGCAGGGTCGGGATGCTGTCCATGACGTGGCGCGTCCCGCCGACGTACAGCGTGACGCTGGCCCGGCGCTCCGACACCGCCACCACCACGCACCCCGTCTGGCGCGCGAACCGTTCCGCGGCCCGGTGGCGGGTGCCCGTCTCGTCGCTGGGGATGGTGGTCTCGGGCTTCAGGAACCGGTTGGCGAAGTGCACCCGGCTGCCGTCCTCGTTGAGGATGATGGCGCCGTCCATCTTGCACAGCTCGTAGACCAGTTGGGGCGTGGCGGCGGCTTCGAGCTCGACGCCGCCCTCGGAGAGTTCGGCCAGGCGTTTGGGGTTTCCGAAACACAGGAGCGCTCCGGTTCGACTTTGGAGAATGGCGGAGATGGCCTCGCGTATCTTTGTGCCCGGGGACACCATAATCAGGGCCTCGCGCAGCACTTCCTCTTGCGATTTCTCCGTCTTCTTCGCCATCGATTACCGCTCCAGCGCCAAATCAATTGCCTGTGAAATGCTCAATACGGGGAGGATTTCCGCGCCTTGCCCTTCCACGTCGGCGGCAGCCCCCCGAGGGAGAATACACTTCGTGAACCCAAATTTCACCCCTTCGGCCACCCGCTGCCGAACCATGTTGACGGCGCGCACCTCGCCCGCCAGCCCCACCTCGCCGAAGGCCACCACGTCGGGCGCGGCGGGCACCTCCAGCAGGCTCGAGGTCAGGGCCAGCGCTATGGCTACATCGGCCGCCGGCTCGTCCAGCTTCACGCCGCCCGCCACGTTCACGAAGACGTCCCGGTCGGACACGTGCAGCCCGGCCCGCTTCTCCAGCACCGCCAGCACCAGCGACACCCGGCTCGGATTGACGCCCGTGACCGTCCGGCGCGGCGACCCCAGGGTGGGCTCTCCGACCAGGGCCTGGACCTCGACGAGGAGGGGACGGGTCCCCTCGATGCTGGGGATCACGATGGAGCCGCTGACGCCCTTGGGACGTTCGTTGAGGAACAGGGCGCTGGGGTTGGGCACCTCCACCAGGCCGCTGTCGGTCATCTCGAACACGCCCACCTCGTTCGTCGAGCCGAAGCGGTTCTTGACCGAGCGCAGGATCCGCAGGGCCTGCTTGTCCTCCCCCTCGAAGTACAGGACCGTATCCACGAGGTGCTCGAGGATGCGCGGGCCCGCGATGGCCCCCTCCTTGGTGACGTGGCCCACCACGAACACCGGGATGTCCGTGCTCTTGGCCAGGCGCAGCAGGCCGTTGGCGCACTCCCGCACCTGGCTGACGCTTCCCGGCACCGCCGCGATCTGGGACGAATAGACCGACTGGATCGAGTCCACCACCACCATGGCGTAGTCCGCCTGGGTCAGGTGGGCCTCAATGACCTCGATCTCCGTCTCCGTCAGGAGCAGCAGGTTGTCGCTCAGCGTCCCCAGACGACGGCCCCGCAGCCGCGTCTGGTCGAAGGATTCCTCGCCCGAGATGTAGAGCACCGGACCGTTGCGCCGGGCCACGTGGTGGCACACCTGCAGCATCAGGGTCGATTTCCCGATGCCGGGGTCGCCGCCGATGAGGGTCAACGAGCCGGGGACGATGCCGCCGCCCAGGACGCGGTCACACTCGGCCATGCCCGTGGCCAGGCGGGGCGGCGTCTGAGAGCCTCCTTCCGTGATCGGCTTGGGTTCCGCCACGGCGCCGAACCGGGGGCGGCTGTGCTTGCCCTCCGACGGCAGGCGCTCCTCGACGATGGTGTTCCACTCGCCGCAATCGGCGCAGCGTCCCGCCCATCGCATGGTGGTGGCGCCGCAGTTCTGGCAGACGTAGGTCGACTTCTCTTTGGCCATGGTTCCCATCCCTCAACAGGGGCTCGCGAGGCGCGGCGTCCCGAATACGGACAGCGGGAGCCTTCTCTTAACATGGAAAGCCCCACGGGACAGGAACACGGCCGGAAAGGCCCCCTATTTCACGTCTCCCGGGCGAGCATTTCCTGATACGTCGGTCGGTGGCGCACCACGTGATAGCGGGATTCGTCGACCAGCACCTCCGGGATCAGCGGCCGGCTGTTGTACTCGGAGCTCATGCTGGCGGCGTAGGCGCCGGCGCTCTGAATGGCGATGAGATCGCCCTCGGCCACGGCCGCGAGCTCGCGGTCCCGCGCCATGTAGTCGCCGGACTCGCACACGCCGCCCACCACGTCGGCCACGTAGGTCCCCTCGGTCTCGCGCACCGGCAGGATGGCGTGGTACGCGTCGTACATGGTCGGACGCCACAGGTCGTTCATGGCCGCGTCGATCACCACGAACCGCTTCACGGGGGTGTCTTTGACGTACAGGACCCGCGCGATGAGGTTGCCCACGTTGCCCACGAGGCTGCGGCCCGGCTCGACGACGAGGGTGACGGGGAAGCGTTCCCAATGAGGACGAAGCGCCGCCACGTACTCTTCAAAGGAGGGAGCCTGCTCGTCGTTGTAGGTGATGCCCAGGCCGCCGCCGATGTCCAGGAACTCGAGGTTCACGCCCCGATCGCGGATCTCGAGGGCCAGGTTCACCAGCTTCTC
>CAYVOE010000239.1:0-8038 GCA_964452795.1 uncultured Nitrospiraceae bacterium | reverse complement strand
ACCGTTCAGGGGCGCATACACATAAGCGACGCGGCAATCTCACATGAACCAGCATCCTATGTGTGCGAAGTCATGGTCCTACCACCCCCCGTCATTGCGAGGAGCGGCCCGATGCGCGAGTGCTTACGAGAGGAGGGGTTTCCTTGGGTTTCGCCTGCACCGTTTGTGGGCGGCCAAAAAGAGCGACGCGGCAATCTCACCAGTGCTAAGACCACGAGGACTTCGAGGCCAAAGGCTCAGGTGAGATTGCCGCGTCGCTCCTGGCTGGGTACACATCGAAGGCATGGGCGCTTCCTTAGACTGTTTCTTGGTTGACCTGTACCCCCACAGGAGTCCGCTCCTCGCAACGACGGGGAGTCGGTACCTCACGACCCCGTCCAGCGCAGGCCTCGTAGTCCTACGCGGAGGGAAACCGAGGTCCATCCCCGAAACCGTCGCGTGGGTCGCCTGTTCGGCGCGCCGGGGGCCGGGGCTTTGTGCTACAATCCGCGCCATGTTGTGGCAGACGCTGGTGCTTGTGGCTTTGTGCGGGGCGGACCCTTCCGGCCGGATCGCCTTTCTCTCCGGGACCACTCCGGAAAACCAGACGGTGTGCGTGCTCGATCTCGCCGCCCGGACGGTCGTGCCCGTCGGGCCGGGGCGGCACGACGGCCGCCCCGGGTGGTCGCCCCGGGGAGACGCCCTGGCCTTCGACGCCGAGTCCGAGGGGCGCCTCGCGATTCATGTGGTGCGGCCCGACGGTTCCGGACTGCGCGTTCTCAACCACGAATCGGACCGCAACACCCATCCCCGGTGGTCGCCGGACGGGCGGCGCCTGGCCTACGTTTCCGGAAGCGGTCCGAAGCGCCGCATCGCCGTATACGACCTCGCCGCCGACGCCGAAACCTTCTGGGGCGGCGGCGCCACGGGGCTCCTGCGGCCTGTCTGGGTTCCTCAGAAGAGCCCCCTTCCCGATTTACTGGACCTGTCGCGCGACTGCGTACTCGCCGTGGCCCTTCGCGGTCAATCCGGCGCGGACGCGGGCGGCGGCACGGGACGGCTTTCAACGGATCTCGTCGTACTCGATCCGGAGAAGGTGGTTTCCGTGCCCTCCACTCACGCGGACTACTTCGAGTGGGCCGTGGAGCCCGATCCCCGGGGACGCGCCCTGGCCTACGAGTCCAACGACGGCGGCGACCGCGAGATCTACGTGGCGTCCCTCAAGGGCATCCACAACGTGTCGAACCACCGCACCGCCGATTGGAACCCCGTGTGGTCGCCCGACGGGAAATGGATTGCCTTCGAGTCCTTCCGGTCCGGTCGGCGCGGCCTTTTCCGCACCTATCCGGAAACGTCCCGCGTCTACACCGTGATGGCCTCGCCCGACCACGACAACTGGTCCCCGACGTGGTCGCCCGACGGCAAGTGGCTCGCCTTCATATCCGACCGGTCGGGCGCGCCGGAGCTGTACATCTGCGATATCCAGGGGGAACACGTATGGCAGGCCGCCTCGGGCCCGGGCCTGCGCCTCTGTCCCGCGTGGCAGCCCAAGTCGGAGGACGGCAAGTGAGCCTCCGCCGCGCGTTCCTGATGGCGCTGTTGTCGGCCTTGGTCCTCTGCCCGATGGCGGAGGCCCGCGACGGCGACGGCGTCCTCCACCTGATCCGCGCTCCCCACGAGGGCATGCCCGCCCTGGTGACGCCGGGGGCCGATTTCGACGCCGAACTTACCGAGCAGCAGCCCCTGTTTCTGTCCGGCGCGGAAGGCGAATCCGTTCCCCTGGAAGTTGAATGGATGGAGGGACCGGGACCGCGTGTTCGCGCCCGATGCACGGTGCCGCCCGACGTCGCGGCCGGGTCCTACGCCCTCGAGGCGGGCGACGGCCTCGACCGGGTGGACCGCGCCGTCTTCGTCCGCGAAGCCTTCCCGGAGGCCTACGCCTTTGCCCATGTGGCCGACCCGCGCATCGGCGCCGAGGGAGCCGACGCGGCCTTCTCAGGGATCGTTGAAGCCCTCAATGAGAGCGCCGCCGCCTTCGTGTTGATGACCGGCAATCTCACGGATGAGGGCGCGCCCGACCAGTTCCAACGGTTTCTCGAGATCCTGAACCGATGCGACCTCCCCACGTTCGTGAGTCCCGGCGGACGCGACCAGGCCGGCGCCTACGCCGACTTTTTCGGGCCGCCGGTCCATGCCTTCACCTTCGGCGAAGACGGGTTCCTCCTCTTCGCCACGGGCGACGCTCGCCTCGTTCCGGAAGGGGGCGACGTGGAAGCGGACCTCGAAATCCTGCGTCGCCGGCTCAAACCGTGTCGCTGGACCGTCGGCGCCACGCACCGCTACGACATCGACATGGAAATGCGCGCCCAGATCGTCCTCTTCGTCGACAACCCCCTGGACCACCTCCTCGCGGGACCCGACCCCGACGGCGGCGAAGGCCGGGTCCCCTGGGGCACCACGCCGTACAGCCGCACGCCGGCCGCCCGCGACGCAAAATGGCGGCTGGTCGTCGTCACCCGCGGCGGCGTCAAACCCGCCCCCGTGGAGTGACGCGCGAAGGCGCGGCGACCCGACGGTTACCCCGTCACCGGTCCTCTTCCTCGTACTCCTCGACCACGTACTCTTCTTCCTCGACGATCACTTCCATGTCCTCGTCTTCGTCCTCGTACTCCTCTTCGCCTTCTTCCTCCGCCTGCAGGTTGATGCCTCCTTCGGCCAGCATCGTCAGGCGGTCGTTGGTCTCGCCCTCTTCGTCGAGGGTTTCCTGGAGCAGGTCGGCAATGTCGTCGAAGCCGAGTTGTTCGGCGAAGGTGCGGGCGCAGCCGTAGCTCGCCATCTCGTAGTGCTCGGCCCGCTGGGCGGCCGCGATGAGGGCGGCATCGATCACCGAAGGCTCACCCTTCTTCTGAAGGATCTCGTTGCCTTCTTCGAGGATGCCTTCCATGCCTTTGCACTTCATCGATTCCGGCTGCACGCCGAGGCTGTTGAATATCTGTTCGAGGCGCTGGGCCTGGGTCCGGGTCTGTTCCAGGTGCTCTTCGAAGGCCACCCGCAGGTCCGGAGAAGAGGCCGCGTCGGCCATCTGGGGGAGGCTGCCGATCATCTGCTGCTCGGCGCTGTATAGGTCATTGATTTGTTCCATGAACAGATCTTGAAGATTCTCGAAAGACATGGCTGGTCTCCTGTGGAGGCGGGTAGGAGGGAGGGGACAAAAAACTGTGAGACCGGCTCCCCGAAAGGGAGGGCCGCGACGTCGTCCGGCGAGGATCCGGCGACCGGGCAGCTAGAGTGTACCCCAGCCCCCCGCAAAAGTCCATAGGTCGGCGCGGCCCCTTGAGCCCTTTTGTTTCGTCAGGACGCCCAGGCCACTCCTACTCCTGGTCAGGGGCGGGCAGGGCCCGCGGGGCGGCGGCGAACTCGAGTTCCGTCCGGGGTTCCCGTAGGGTCTCCCGCACGATGTCGTGGAACGACACGTCGTAAAACCCGTTCCGGCAACCGCTGAGGCGATCGAGAAGGCTCCGGAAGGCCTCGTCGCCGCGCAGGGGCGCCGGGTCCGTGCCGGCCTCGCGCAGGGCGTTGATCACGTCGCCGGCGCGGATCTTGCCCAGGGGCCGCGCGGGCTGGTACCGGGGCGGGTCCGTGGCCAGGAGCGCCAGGAGTCCCGCGTCCTCCAACCGCTGGAGGGTGTCGTTGAGCAGCCGGATCGGCACGTTCCACGCCCGGGAGGCCTCTTCCGCCGCGAGCCCCGGCAGGCCCAGGTGGAATCGCTTGGCAATCTCCACCATGGTGCGCAGTCCCAACGCTTCCCGATACGCGTAGCTGGCCTGGCCCGCGAACCGTTCGAGGGCGAAGGTCTTCTCGTTCTGGTACGCGAAGGTCAGCTCGGCCCCGAAAAGCAGAATGACCCAACTGAAATAGAGCCACATCAGCAGGACGGGCACCTGGGCCAGGGTGGAATAGAAGATGCTGTAGCTGCTGAGGCCGTACTGGAAGGTGATATACCCCCAGTTGAGCACGTTCCACAGGGTCCCCGCCACGATCCCGCCCAGGACGGCATACCGCGCCTTCACCCGCGTGTTCGGCACGAAGTAGTACAGCCCCGAGAAACAGGTCCAGATGATGGCGTACTGGACCATGCGGTAGATGATGGCCTGATTCAGGGGCATGTCCACGTGCCGCAGCACGATCGACAGCGTCACCATGCCCGTGACGAAAAACGGCAGGAGCACCACCATGGTCAGGTAATCGCTGAACATACGGTACCACGACCGGGTGTCGCGGATGCCCCAGATCTGGTTGAAGGCGGCCTCGATGTTCCAGATCAGGCCGAAGACCGTGCTGAGGATGAACAGCACCCCCACCAGGCGAATCGCGTGAGGGTTGGCGCCCCGCTGGGCGTACTCCATCACCTTTTCAATGGGATTGGCGTACTCCGGCTGGCCCGGCGGCGACTCGGTCTCGGGGAAGATGCGCAGGAAGAACTCCGTGACCTGCCGCTTGAACTCGTCGGCCGATTCCTCCCGGGCGCCGGAGATACCGTCCGGGGCCGTCTCGGCCGTTTCCAGCGGAAACTCGACCTGGTCGAGCTGGAGGGCCCGGGCCAGGTAGGCGTACAGCTCCTTGTCGAGGCTGAAGGTCTCGATCATGAAGAACATGAGCGCCATCAGCGGCACCAGCGCCAGCATGCTCGTGAAGGCCAGGGCCGACGCCCGGAGAAGGAGGGCGTTCTTCACCAGGTTCTGCACCAGCAGGATCACGACGCGCACGTTCTTGATGAGATAGCCCGTGGGAACGGATTCCCCCGGCTGTCCGACGCGCCACACGTCGCGCGTGAAGAATTGATGGCCTCGCCGCAGCGCCGCCGAGGCCCTCTCGATTAGATCGGCCATGTCTTAGATGCTACACGGCCCCCCGGTTTCCCTCAAATGACCCGTGATTTACGGGCGGACGATCACGGGCGTGCCCACCGGGCAGAACCGAAACAGGGCTTCGGCGTCTTCCGAACGCATCTGGATGCAGCCCTGGCTAAGGCTCTTGCCCACGGTATGCGGGTTTTTCGCCGGATGGATGCCGTAACCCGAGGGGAGCCCGTCGCTTCCCAGACCCAGCCAGCGCCGGCCGATGCGGTTCCCCGGGCTGCCTCCGGGGATGATGCGCCCGTTGTGGTGCCAGTCCGGGTCCGTCGCCTTCGACACCACGCGGAATTCCCCCGTCGGCGTCGAATCGTCCCTTCCCAGCCCCACCACGAAGGACCGAACGGGTCGACCCCGGCGGTAGATGGTCAGCCGGTGCCGGCCTTTCTCGACCACCACGCTCACCTCGTCCGCGGGGTCGATCTCCGAATCCGCGGGCTCGGGAAGGGCGTCGTCCGCCGGCACGGCTCCGGAATCAACGGGCGCAAGTGCGGCGTCCGACAATGGGAAGGAAAACGTCCGCGGCGAGGACGAGGATTCCCAATCCTCGATGGCCAGCACGGCCACCGCTTCCGGTACCCGCACCGACGACGGCGGGATCCGTTCCATGTCCGCTTCCGCCGCATCCGGAGCCTTTGGCGCCGGGGAAGAGCGGCGAGGAGGCGTCGTCCGTGCGAAATCCGCCGACGAGCCGGTCGGATCCGGCGCGACTTCCTCCGGCGGTTTGGCGGGAGAACCTACGTGCGGCTCCGGCTCCGGAGGGTTTGACACCGGTATGCGCAGCCGGCGCAGCCCCTCGATGATCCCCATCCACAGAATCAGCACCACCAAGACAAGGAGCCACAAAGACTTGCGGCGGCGTGGGGGAGGGGAGGACGCCGCTTCCGGCTCCGGTTCGGGCTCGCTCGGCTTCTCCCGGGCCGCGGGCGCTACGGGCGGTCCCTGCCACACCGGCGATTGGCGGGGGAGGGGCTTCCCGGCCAGGATCCGAAGGCCCATGGCGTATTCCCCGTTGCCCAGGGGGGCCACCCGGAGTACGCGCCCCGGAAGGTACAGGACGTCGCCCGCGCCGCCGTCTCCGGCGAGCTCGAGCTGCACTTCCGCGCCCACCGTGGCCGGCGCCGGCGTATGCAGGGTCAGTTCGTCCCGCTCCACTCCGGCAACGATCCCCGGTTGGAGCAGGCCCTGACCCAGGCTATCGGCAAACAAGACGCGCCGACCCATTAGCCGGCCGGCCGTCGCGCCGCTCTGTCGAAACGTGGAGCTCATCCGTCCCGCTCGCTACTCCCTTGATGTATATCGGCAAATCAGCCCCGTGCCCCCACAGGTCCGCCGCCTTTTCCCCGCCTGCGGCTTGTTTCGGTCCCGTTCCTTGGTCCATCATAGGCGCGGCGGCGAAGACTCCCGCCGCATCTAGTTCGAGGACGGGCCGTTCCGGGCCGACACCGTGCCGAGGGTTCTCGCCTGCGCCGCCGACATCCGCGCGTTCGGCGCCTAAGTGCGTCCGGATCCCGGCATTGGAGTGAGGGCTTTGGCGGACCGCGTCGCTTTCCGGGGAATTGAAGGGCCGCGTGTGCGCGGCGTCGCAACGAGGAACGAGCCATGGTGAGTGTCGACCTGCGGGCGCAACAGGAAATGCGGGATACGGTGGCCCTGGTGCTGGGAGGAGGGCGGGGCACACGCCTCTATCCCCTCACTGCCGAACGGGCCAAGCCCGCCGTGCCCCTGGGCGGACGCTACCGCCTGGTCGACATCCCCCTCAGCAACTGCATCAACTCCGGCATCAACCGGATCTTCGTCCTGACGCAGTTCAACAGCGCGTCGCTCAATCGGCACATCAGCACGTCCTACAATTTCGACACCTTCGGCGGCGGCTTCGTCGAGATCCTCGCCGCCGAGCAGACGCGCGAACACGGAGACTGGTTCCAGGGCACGGCCGACGCCATCCGAAAGCACCTGCGCCACTTCCGCAACCTCCACATCAGCCATTACCTCATTCTGTCGGGCGATCAGCTCTACAGCATGGATTACCGGGAACTGCTCACGACCCATCTGGAACGATCCGCCGACATCACCGTGGCCGTCCTTCCCGTTACGCGCGAGGCCGCCAAGGCCTTCGGCATCCTCAAGGTCGAAAGCGACGGGCGTATCCTCGAATTTGTCGAAAAACCCCAGACCGACGAATTGCTCGACGACCTGCCCTCGCCCCGCGACATGCTCGCCCGCTTCGGCATCGGCGACGACGACCCCCGCGTCTACCTCGCCTCCATGGGCGTCTATGTCTTTCGCGCCGACGTCCTCGAGACCGTTCTGCGCGAACGGCGCGACTGGATCGATTTCGGCAAGGACGTCATCCCCAAGTCCCTCGCCACGCACAAAGTCTTTTCCCACCCCTTCCTGGGCTTCTGGGAAGATATCGGGACCGTGCGCTCCTACTTCGAGGTCAGCCTCGAATTGTGCAAGTCCGATCCGCCCTTCGAGTTCCAGAACGCCCGGCACGTCACCTACACGCGCCCGCGCTACCTCCCCGGCACGCGCATCCTCAACGCAACCATCAAGGATTGCGTCCTCGCCGAAGGGTGCCGCATCAACGGCTGCAACCTTTCCACCAGCATCCTCGGCATCCGCTCCGTCCTCATGCCCGGCGCCCACGTCGAACGGACCATCGTGATGGGCGCCGACTTCTACGAGTACGAAGTTGCCCCCCAGCCCATCCCCATGGGCATCGGCCGCAATTCCCGCATCAGCCAGGCCATCATCGACAAGAACGCCCGCATCGGCGAGAATGTCGTGATCCAGGGGTCCGACGACCTGCCCGACGGCGACGGCGAAGGCTACGCCATTCGCGACGGCATCGTGATCGTCCTCAAGAACGCCCAGATCCCCGACGGCACCCGCATCGGGGTGTAAATTCTACCGGTTCGAGGCGAATAAGGAAGATCAGCGGTGTGGGAAGGTGTGGACAAAAGAGAAGCCCCTGTGTGGCGGGGGGGAACCACACAGGGGCGTGGGCATAGGGCGGGAGGGGTAGGAGAACCTGTTGTCCCGCGGGACATCTCGTTCAAATCTATGGGAATTGGGAAGGAGAGCCGTTAACCGTCGCTCTCAACTTCCTTTCAACTGCCTTGCGGTTTATGTAAGAGCAA
>CAYVOE010000238.1:1130-8063 GCA_964452795.1 uncultured Nitrospiraceae bacterium | reverse complement strand
TGTGCGTCGTCGGACATACCCACTACCCCGGCATTTTCTCCGCCGACGGGATGTATACGGTCGACGAGGACTCGAAGTTCCCGCTGGGCGAGTCAAAGGTGTTTTTTATCAATCCGGGCTCGGTGGGCCAGCCTCGGGACGGCGATCCGCGGGCGGCCTTCGGCATGCTCGACACGGAGAAGCGGGAATACGAGCTGGTCCGGGTCGAGTACAATGTAGAAGAGACGGCCCACGAGATCATCGACCGGGGACTCCCGCAGTTCCTGGCCGAGCGGCTGTTTGTAGGGCGATGAGGCGGGGATCGGGACAGGAGCGGTTATGCGCAGGGCAGAAGTACGACGGGAAACGGGGGAGACGCGCATCCGGGTGGAGTTGAACCTGGACGGCGAGGGCCGCGCCGAGGTGCGCACGGGGGTCGGGTTTTTCGACCACATGCTGACCCATCTGGCGCGGCACAGCCTCATGGACCTGACGGTCGAAGCCGACGGCGACCTCCACATCGATGCGCATCACACCGTGGAAGACGTCGGCATCTGCCTGGGCAAGGCCTTTCTCGAAGCCTTGGGCGAGCCCCGGGGCCTGGTGCGCTACGGCCACGCCCTGGTGCCCATGGACGAGGCGCTGGCGGAAGCGGCCGTGGACATCAGCGGACGGCCCTTTCTGGTCTTTCGCGCTTCGCTGCCTCCGGTGCGCCTGGGCGATTTCGACGCCGAGCTCACCGAAGAGTTCCTCCGCGCCTTCGCGATCAACGGCCGCCTGACGCTCCACGTCGGGCTGCGGTACGGGAACAACGTGCATCACTGCATCGAGGGCATGTTCAAAGCGACGGCCCGCGCCCTGGGGCGCGCCGTCGAACGCGACCCGCGGGTGAAAGGCGTGCCTTCCACGAAAGGAATGCTGGAAACGTGAACGTGATTGTGGACTACGGCATGGGCAACCTTCGCAGCGCCCAAAAAGGGCTCGAGAAGGCGGGAGTCGAAGCCGTGATTTCCGACGACCCCGCCGACATCGACCGCGCCCGGGCGGTGGTGCTGCCGGGGGTGGGGGCCTTTCGCGACTGTCTCGAGGGGCTGAAATCGCGGGGCATGGTGGAGCCGCTGCGCCGGGCCGCCCGGGAAGGCAAGCCTTTTCTGGGGATTTGCGTGGGGCTCCAACTGCTCTTCGAGGGCAGCGAGGAAGGCAACGTCGGGGAAGGGCTGGGCATCTTCTCGGGACGGGTGGTGCGCTTTCCCGACCCCAAGACCACGGGCCTCAAGGTGCCGCACATGGGCTGGAACGAATTGACGCCCGCGGGTCCGTCGGCGCTCCTGCCCGATCCCTCGCGGCGCCCCTACGTGTACTTCGTTCACAGCTACTACGCCGCGCCCGCAGACCCGAGCATCGTATTGGCCACCAGCGAGCACGGCGTCACGTTTCCCGCCGTGGTGGGACGGGATAACGTGTTCGCCGTGCAGTTCCATCCCGAGAAGAGCCAGACGGACGGCATCGAGATCCTTCGGGCCTTCGGTGCCTTCGCACGAGGGCAGGCATGATCAAGCACATCCTCGTCCCGACCGACGGCAGCGACCCGGCGATGATAGGCGTGCGCTACGCCGCCGAGTTCGCCAAACACTACGACGCCACGGTTCACGGGCTGCACGTGGTGGACTTGCGCCTCCTCGAGGGACCCATTCTGCGCGACATCTCCGCCTCCCTGGGTACCGCGCCCTACGTCAACTATCAGGGCAACATCGCCATGGTGCTCGAGGAGCGGGGAAAGGCGGCGCTGGCGGCGCTGGAACAGGTCTGCGGCGAGGCGGGCATCCAGTGCGACACGCTCCAGACCACGGGGATCGTATCGCGCCTCATTGTAGAGCGGGGAGAGCTGGCCGACCTCATCATCATGGGGCGCAGCGGCGAGCACGGTCAGTGGCTCGAGGGGCTGGTGGGTTCGACCACCCAGTCGGTGGTGCGCCGCGCCACGCGCCCGGTCCTGGTGACGGGCACGGACCGCCCCGGACGCAACCGGTATCTCGTGGCCTACGACGGCTCGTCCTACGCCAAAAAGGCGCTCCAGGAAGCCGTCGGGCTCAGCAGAGACTGGCAGGTGCCCCTCCATGTGCTGACGGTGGCGGGGGATCGGTCTTCCGCGTACCTCGACGAGGCGCGCGCATACATCGAGCCCCACGGCCTGGAAGCGGAATACGTGGCGCGGAGCGGCGACCCCAGCGAGGTCATCGTGGCCTACGCGCTGGAATGCGGCGCCGACCTGTTGATCCTCGGCGCCTATGGTCATACCAAGGTGCGGGAACTGGTGGTCGGGAGCACGACGGCGTACGCCATGAACCATTCGCCCTGTCCGCTGCTTCTGACCCGCTGAGCGCTACCCATGAGTTTCGACCGGCAAGAGAACCTCGAACGCGTTCTGGAGAACGTGGGTGAATTGCCGGGCATGCCCGAGGTCCTGGCCGACGTTCTGCGGCTCATGAACGATCCCCGGGCCGAGATGCACCGGATCGGAGCGACCATCGAACGCGATCCGGCCCTGGCGGCGCGGCTGTTGCGCGTCAGCAATTCCGCGTACTACGGCCTCCGGGGCCAGGTCAGCACGGTGAAGCTGGCGCTGGTGATGCTGGGGTTGCGCGAGGTGCGCAACATCGTCGTCGCCATGTCGCTCTACAGCGCGGTCGCGGGCGCCGTGGTGGAAAGTCCCCTGGCTCGGCGGTTGTGGCGCCACAGCCTCGTGGTGGCGGGCCTGTGCCGGAGGCTGGGCGGCGACCTGCGCGTGGGGTTTCAGGGCGAGGATTTCGTGGCGGGCCTGTTGCACGACCTCGGGAAGACGGTGCTGTGGATCCGCCGGGGCGCCCCCTACCGGGAACTTCTCGAGGTGGACAACCCGGCGCCCCTTTTTCAGCGCGAAGAGGCCGCGCTGGGATTAACCCACGCCCACGTGGGCGCCGCGCTCCTGCACAATTGGGGTCTGCCGGATGCCCTGGGCGATGCGGTCCGGCTGCACCACCCCGACAGCGAAGCCGCGCTGACCGACGCGGAGGACCCGCCGCTGGCCGCCCTGGTTCGGATCGCCAATCTTGCGGCCCACGACGATTTGGACGGTCCCACGGACGACGCGCCGCCCCAGGCGCTGCTCGATGCGGCTGCGTGGGAGATACTGGATCGGCTGCCCAACCCGCTTCCGCCGCCCCGGCGTATCAGCGTGTTGGCGGCCCACAAGAAGGAGGTGGCCTCCTCGGCCCTGCCCGAGCTCGACTGAGCGCCGGGCACCGGAAGCCCGGGGCCGCGTCCGCGGCCGATGCGAGCACCACCGAACTACAGCAGGAATATCCATGGCCAAGAAGGAAAAGATCGCCATACGCCGCGACAAGCGGATGGAACCCATAGACAACGAGCTCGACGAAGCGATGGGCCTCCTCGACAACGCCAATCAACAGATTTCCGACCTGTTGGCGTCGCTGGACGAGCCGGCTCCGGCGGCGGGCGAAGGTGCGCCCGAGGCGTCCCGGCCGGAGGCGGAGAAAGACCCGGTACCCGAGGCTTCGACCGAGTCGGAAGGCGAGTCGGAGAAGTCGGAATGACCGGCCGCCCTCCGGCCCCGGCATGACGGCGGGGGCGCACACGGGGGCCGAGCCCCGCGCGACATCGGAGCCGTTGAACATCTTCATTACGGACCCGCACCTCAAGGGCGGAGGCCAGGTGCGCTACGTGTCGAGCCTGGCGGAACACCTGGTGAGGGCGGGCCACCGCGTCACGGTGGGCTGCAAGGCGGGCAGCGTGCTGGTGGAGCGCGCGGCCGAGGCGGGGGCGGACTGCGACAGCCGATTGCGGTTGCGGGGGGGCCTGCGTCCGCGATCGTGGACCCGGGACCTCGCTACGTTGCGGAACCGCTTTCGCGACGATCCTCCCGACGTGATTCACGTGAACGGGTCCCAGGACCACTGGGTCTGCGCCCTGGTCAACCGCTCGCTGGGACGGCCCATCTGCCTGGTGCGCACCCGTCACAACACCTATCCGGTTCACGACGGGTATACGAACGTCGTGCTGAACCGAGACTGGACCGACTTTCAGATCGTGGTCTGCGACGAGGTGCGCCTCCGGCTGGCCCAACAGAAGGCCTTCGACGGTGCGCGCATGTGCACCATCCACAACGGCGTGGACGCCGACCGGTTCCGGCCCGATTCCGAGGCGCGACGCGATGCCCGGGCCGAATTCGGCTACAGCGACGACCATATCGTGTGCGGCATCGCCGCGCGCCTGGTGCCGGCGAAGGGCCACGAGTTTCTGCTGCGCGCCCTGGCGCGGATCCGCGACCGGCATCCCGGCCTGCGCCTGCTGGTCCTGGGGCAGGGCGAACTCGAGGAGGCCCTGCGGCGGATGACCCGGGAACTGGACATCGCCGACATCGTGCGTTTCGCCGGGTTTCGAGACGACATGGCCCGATGCACGCAGGCCTTCGACATCGGCGTCCAGCCTTCCATCGATTGCGACACCTCGAGCTTCAGCCTCAAAGAGCAGATGGCCGCGGCCATACCCGTGGTGGCGTCCGACCACGGCGGCCTGCCCGAGATCGTGACGGACGGGGTGGAAGGGCGGGTGGTGCCGGCGGGCACCGTCGAGCCTCTGGCCCAGGCCATCGACGAGCTCGCGTCGGACCGCGAACGGCGAATAACCATGGGCGCCGCGGGACGCTCCCGGGTGCTGCGTGATTTCACCGTCGAGGTCTTTGCCCGGAGGACGGTCGAGGCCTACCGTCGCGCCATCGAGATTCACCGTGAACGTGCTGCACATTGACGAGCAGCGCGGCTGGCGCGGAGGCGAGCAACAGGCCCTTTACCTGATCCGAGGGCTCGAGGCCCGGGGCCACCGGAACTTTCGGGCCGGCCGGCCGGGATCGGCCTTCCTGAAGGCCGACGCGGGCGACGCGACTTGCGTCGAGGCCCCCTTTCGCGGCGAGTTCGACCCGGTCACGGCGTGGAAGCTGGCCCGCGCGATCCGGAAACACGACATCGACGTCGTCCACGCCCACACCAGCCACGCCCATACCTACGCCTGCCTGGCGCGGGCCGTCGCGGGGCGGGGCTGGGTGGTGGTCTCGCGGCGGGTCGATTTCATCCCCCGGGGAGGGCCCCTCAACCGCTGGAAATACGGCCGGCCGGACCGGATCGTCGCGATTTCCGAACGCATACGAGACCTGTTGCACGCCTACGGAGTCGACGAGTCGCGGCTGCGCGTGGTCCACAGCGGCATCGACCCGGGGCGCCTCGACGTGGAGCCGATCCCGAGGGCGGAGCTGGGCGTGCCGGAAAGGGTGCCGCTCCTGGGCAACGTGGCGGCCCTGGTGGGGCACAAGGACCACGCGACCCTCATCGCCGCCCTGCCGGAGGTGCTGCGCCATCTGCCCGATCTGCGCGTGGTCATCGCGGGTGAAGGAGAGCTTCGGCCGCGGATCGAGGCTCAGATCGCCGAGCTGGGGGTGGGGCGCGCCGTAACGCTGTTGGGATACCGTTCCGACGTGCCCCGGATCCTGCGGGCGCTCGACGCCTTCGTCCTGTCGAGCAAGCTCGAGGGGCTCGGCACCTCCGTGCTCGACGCCATGGCCTGCGGATTGCCCGTCGTGGCCACGTCCGGCGGCGGCATCCCCGAGATGATCACCGACGGCGAGACGGGCCTGCTCTCGCCGCCCGAAGACCCGGCGGCCCTTGCCCGCAACATCGTGCGCGCGTTCCGCGACCGGGACGCGGCGCGCCGGATGGGCGAGAAGGCGCGGGCCCGGGTGATGGAGCGATTCACCGTCGACCGGATGGTCGAAGGCAATCTGGCGGTGTACGAGGAGCGGACTCGACCAACTCCGGCGGATTGACCGCCCTTTCTGCTACGATACGGCCTTTGCGATTGGGTGGAGCACGGCGGCGCCCGGAATTTGGCGGGCGGGACCGAGGAGGAACGATGATGAAGCTCGGAATGGTGACCTACAACATGGGCAAGGACATGCCCCTGCCCGAACTGATCGCGTTCTGTGAGGAGACGGGCCTCGAGGGCGTGGAACTGCGCACCACCCACGCCCACGGCGTCGAGGTCGAACTGACGCCCGATCAGCGCGCCGAGGTGCGGAAACGTTTTGAAGACTCGCCCGTGGAGCTCGCCGGGCTCGGCTCGGCCTTCGAGTACCATTCCTCCGATCCCGCCGAAGTGAAGGCCAACATCGACGGCTCGAAGGCCTACGCGCAACTGGCGGCGGACCTGGGCTGTCCGGGCATCAAGGTGCGTCCGAACGGGTTCCCCGAAGGCGTCGAGCACGAGAAGACCCTCGAGCAAATCGGGACGGCCCTGCACGAAGTATCGGCCTTTGCCGCCGACCTCGGGGTCGAGGTTCGGGTCGAAGTCCACGGGCGAGGCACCCAGGACCCACCGAACATGCGCAAGATCATGGATTACGCCGACCATCCCAACGCGCGCGTGTGCTGGAACTCGAATCCCACCGACATGGACGGCAACGGCAGCATCGCGGCCTCGTTCGAGCTGTTGAAAGACAAGATCTCCCTGGTTCACATTACGGAGATCGGCGTATACCAGTATCCGTGGCAGGACCTGTTCAACCGGCTGAAGGACATTCAATATACGGGCTTCTGCCTGGCGGAAATCGCGTTCAACCCCGAGCCGGAACGCTTCATGAAGTACTACCGGACTCTCTTCGACCTGTACACGGGTCGGTACAGTTTTTCGAGGAACTGGAAGCGCGGCTGAGGACGGTTCCAGAGCCGTCGGCGCGTCGGTGGCGGGGAAGTCTCGGGGTACGAGTTTCCCCGCGCCTTCCTTTTCCCGCTACAATCACCGGCTATGGCGAGAAAGGCAAATACGGATACATCCCCGCCTCGGTCCGCGCTGGACGCGGGGGTCGACACCCTTCCGGGCATCGGGCCGAAGCGGGCGGAGACGCTG
>CAYVOE010000238.1:0-1120 GCA_964452795.1 uncultured Nitrospiraceae bacterium | reverse complement strand
GCATCGAGACCGTGCGCGACCTCCTGTCCTTCTTTCCCCGGGACTACCAGGACCGCCGACACGTGCAGCCCATCGCCGCGGTTGAAGCGGGAGAGACGGTCACGATCGAGGCCGAAGTGGTCGAGGTTCGGTCTCAACACCTGCGCAAGCGCCTCGCCGTGACCGAGGCCGCCCTCGAGGACGCGACGGGCTCCATCAAGGCCTCGTGGTTCGGCCCCGCCTATATGGCCAAGGCCTTCCCGCCGGGCACGCGCGGATTCTTCTACGGTCCCGTGGCGGACAACAAGGGCCTCGCGCTGCAGAATCCGGAATACGAGCTGCTCGCGGGAGACGACGAGGACCGGCTGCACACGGGACGGATCGTGCCCATTTACCGGCTGAGCGCTGGGCTTTCGCAGCGGCTGCTGCGCAAATGGATGTCCAGTGCCCTGGAACTGCTGAAGGACGGCGTGGAGGAAAGCCTTCCCCTTGCCGTGCGCAAACGTCGCGGATTCCCCCCGCTGGCCCAGGCGATTCGCGACGCCCATTTCCCTGAAGACCTGGACGCCGCCCGCGCCGCGAAGGCCCGGTTCGTCTACGAAGAGCTGCTGGGGATGCAACTGGGCATTGTACGCGTGCGCCAGGACCGCCTGCGTTCGGAAGACGGCCACGCCCACCGCATGGGCGGTCCCGTCTACAAAGAGCTGCGGGCCTCGCTGCCCTTCAAGCCGACCCGGGCCCAGGAACGGGCCATCTCCGACGTGCTCACCGACATGGCCGCGCCCCGGCCCATGATGCGCCTGCTGCAGGGCGACGTAGGGTGCGGCAAGACCCTGGTGGCCATCCACGCCATCGCCGTGGCCGCCGATGGCGACTTCCAGACGGCCGTGCTGGCGCCCACGGAGATCCTGGCCGAGCAGCACGCCCGCACCCTGCGCGAACGGCTCGAACCCATGGGGCTCGCCGTCGAGCTGCTGACCCGGTCGACGCCCGACGCGAAGGAGGCGCGGCGTCGCATCGCACGGGGCGATTCCCCCGTGGTGGTGGGCACCCACGCCCTGATCCAGGAGAAAGTCGAGTTCCACAACCTCGGCCTCGTCGTCATCGACGAGCAGCACCGCTTCGGCGTCCACCAGCGCCT
>CAYVOE010000237.1:0-8090 GCA_964452795.1 uncultured Nitrospiraceae bacterium | reverse complement strand
CCATGCCTTCGATGTGTACCCAGACATAAGCGACGCGGCAATCTCACATGAGCCATTGACCGAGATGCGAAGTCGTACCATAGGTAAAGATTGCCGCGTCGCTCTGTATAGGCGCCCACAGACGGCGCGGGCCTGACCGACGTAAGCCCGCCTCCCGTAATCACTTGCACAGGAGGACCGCTCCTCGCAATGACGGGTCTGTGTCATCGCGAGGACCTCGTCCAGCGCAGTCCTCGTAGTCCTGTGCGGGTTGGCCATCTCAGACGAGCTCGTTGAGCGCAGTCCTCGCGGTCCGGCGAAGGGCGGGGAGGGCGGCGAGCACCCATCGGGTGCGACGATCGGCTTGTCGGACCCGGTCTATGCCAGCAGCTTGTGCACCACGTTCCCGGCCACGTCGGTGAGCCGGAAGTCGCGCCCCTGGTATCGATAGGTGAGTTGCGTGTGATCGATGCCGAAGAGGTGCAACAGGGTCGCGTGGAGGTCGTTGATGTGGATGGGGTCTTCCGTGATGTGCCAGCCGATATCGTCGGTGGCGCCGACGACCTGCCCGCCCTTGACGCCGCCGCCGGCCATCCAGATGCTGAAGGCGAAGGGGTGATGGTCGCGCCCCGTGTTGGAATCGCGGCTGCCGGCGCGGTTTTCGCCCAGGGGGGTCCGTCCGAATTCCGCCGCACATACCACCAGGGTCGATTCCAATAGTCCCCGCTGCTTGAGGTCCTTGATCAGCGCCGCCATGGGCTGGTCGGCCATCATGCAGTTGAACGCCAGGCCCTGATCGATGTTGCTGTGGTGGTCCCAGGTGGCGTGGTAGAGGTTGACGAAGCGCACGCCCCGCTCCACGAGCCGCCGGGCCAGCAGGCAGTTCCGCGCGAAGGCGGCAAACTCGCCCTTGCCGCCGTTCTCGTAGTTCTTCATGCCGTTCTCGTCGCGGTTCACCCCGTAGGCCTCGAGGGTGGCGGGCGACTCGTCGGACAGATCGATGAGCTCCGGCGCGGCGGCCTGCATGCGGAAGGCCAGCTCGTAGGCCTCGATGCGGGCCTTGATCTCGGGGTCGACCGTCGCGTCGTACCGCATGCGGTTCAGATCGCCCACCGCGTCCAGCATGGCCCGCTGAGCCGCGTCGGTTACGCCGTCCGGGTTCGACAGGTTCAGCACCGGGTCGCCCTCGCTCCGGAACAGGACGCCCTGGTAGTTGGACGGCAGGAACCCGCTCGTCCAGTTGGACGCGCCGCCGCTGGTGCCGCGGCCCGCGGTCAACACCACGTATCCGGGGAGGTTCCGCGATTCGCTGCCGAGACCGTAGTTGAGCCAGGCCCCAAGGGTGGGCCGACCGAAGGTCATCACCCCCGTATTCATCATCAACTGGCCCGGGTGGTGGTTGAAGGCTTCCGTATGCATGGAGCGGATCAGCGTAATGTCGTCGGCGCACGACCCGAGGTGGGGGAGCAGGTCGGAGAGTTCCATGCCGCACTGACCGTACCGCTGAAACTTGCGCGGGCTCCCCATCAGCACCGCCGTCTCCTTCTGGATGAAGGCGAAGCGGACGTTTTCCGTCATCGAAGGCGGAAGGGGTTGGCCATGCAGCTCGTTGAGCTTGGGTTTCGGATCGTAGAGGTCGATCTGGCTGGGGGCGCCCTCGAAGAAGATGAAGATGCAGTTTCGCGCCTTGGGAGGGATGTGGGTCCCTCGCAGGGCCGGAGCGGGGCCGGCCGTCTCGGCGTGCGCCTTGCCCAGGAGACCGTCCTCGAGCAGCAGCGAGGCCAGTGCCAGGCCGCCGATGCCGCTCGCCGAGGTGGTAAGGAACTGGCGTCGCGTCTGGAGGATGCGTTCCCGAAGGGGGTCCATGGCTCACTCCCGTGTGATGAATTCGTCCAGGTTCATGAGGGTCCGCGCCAGCGCCACACACGCGGCCGCCTCGTTGGTCTCGATGTCGGGTCCCAGGGCGCCGCCCGTCAACCGGGCCGCGGCCTCGGCGTTCTCGCGATAGGCCTCGCGCTGAGCCTCCACGAGGCTGCACAAGCGGTTCAATTCGCCTTCCGTCGGCGTGCGCCCCAGGGCCAGGCGGAAGGCATGCCGCACGCGCTCCGCCGTGTCCTTCGGCGCTTCCGTCGCGATGCGGCGCCCGAAAGCCTGGGCGCATTCGACGAATACGGGGTCGTTCAGCAGCGTCAGGGCTTGGAGCGGCGTGTTCGATCGCGCCCGGCGGATGGCCGTGACGTTGGAGTCCGGACAATCGAAGGTCATGAGCGTGGGGTAGGGGACGGTCCGCTGGAAGAGGATGTAGAGTCCCCGCCGGTATCGGTCCGGTCCCTGGCTCTCGGGCCACTTCACCGAGCCGGCATAGCCCAGCTCCGCCACGCCCGGCGGCAGGGGCGGCCGGATGCTCTTGCCTCCCACCACGGGGTTCAGCAGGCCACTGACCTCGAGGGCGAGGTCGCGTATGTTCTCCGCCGACACCCGGAACCGGCTCTGCCGCGCCAGCCACACGTTCTTGGGATCCCACTCCACCAGTTCCGTCCGCACGCGGGATTCCTGTCGATAGGTCGCCGAGTTCACCACCAGCCGGATAAAGTCCTTCAAACTCCAGCCGCGGGCGATGAATTCGGTGGCCAGCCAGTCCAGCAGTTCCGGATGGGAGGGAGGCTCGCCCCGGGTGCCGAAATCCTCGCTGGTGTACACCAGCCCCCGGTCGAACAGATGCTCCCAGACTCGGTTCACCGCCACGCGGGACGCAAGCGGGTTGTCGGCGCTCACGATCCATCGCGCCAGGTCCAGCCGGTCCGCCACCGGTCCTCGCGGCTTGAGAGGAGGAAGCACGGCCGGCACGCCCGGCGTCACCTCCTCGCCTTTCTGCAGGAAGTCGCCCCGGAGCAGGATGTGGGTGGTGGGCGGCTCGGGGTTTTTCGCCAGGGTCTGGGCCATGGTGTCGGGCGGCGCGGGAGTCGCCCGTTCGTGTCCCTCGAGCCGTGCGTGAAGTTCCCGGTATGCCGCGTCCTTCATAGCGAAGTAGTTCAACACGACGGCCTTCTGTGCCTCGTCGCGCTGGTCGGCGGGCGTGAGCAGGGCCTGGCGCACATCTCCCGGGATGGCCAGGAGTTCCGGAGCGGCCTTCGTCCACGACAGCCGGAACCGGCCCAGGGTATGGGTGTCGCCGTGCTGCTGGTCCAGGGTGATCGAGAAAGTGGTCCCCTCGGGGAATCCCGCCGGCATGGCGAAGGTGAATTCCGCCACCCGATCGACGTGGACGTCCTTGACGCCGCCGATGGCCCAGCCCGTCTTGGCATCGCCGTCCACGGCCGCCGCGGCGGCAAACCCTTCCTGGGCATGACCGGCCCAGGCGCCTTGAATCTCAAGCGCCCGTGCCGTGGTGGGATCCGGCAGTTGAGCCGCCCGCACCGAAAACTCCGACAGCACCAGATTTCCGTTGCCGGCCCGGCCGGGACCCGACCCCGGCAGCGAAGGGTCGGTCAGGACTTCGAGGCGCAGGCCCGTGATGCCCGTTTCCGGAGTGGTGGCGACCACGGTGTAGGTGTCTTTGACGGGCGCGTGCCCTTCGGCCCGGATCGAGCCGTCGTCCTGTATCACGAGGCGCGCGCCGCCCGCCGACACGGCGCCGGCGGGTTCAAGAACCTGCCAGTCCACCTCCGACACGGCCTGCTGCGCTTCCCACGCCGGCAGTTCCGCAGCCAGCTCGTTCTTCCGGGCGTCGAGGCCTTTCTGGATTTCCGCGCGCTCGCGACTGTGGCGTTCCAAGGCGTCTTTGTAGGCCTGGACCTCGCCCGGCAGGGGCGCGGGGATGTCTTTCTCAACCGCCGTGTTGAAGAAGGCGTAGAGCTGGAAGTATTCGCGATGGGTGATGGGGTCGTACTTGTGGGAATGGCACTGGGCACACCCCACGGTAAGCCCCAGCAGGGCCGCGCCGGTGGTGTTGGTCCGGTCGATCACCTGTTGAACGCGGTATTCCTCGGGATCGACACCGCCCTCCTTGTTGGTGAGGGTGTTGCGGTGGAATCCCGTGGCAACGCGCTGCTCGTCCGTGGCGTTGGGCAGGAGGTCGCCCGCCAGTTGCTCGATGATGAACCGGTCGTACGGGAGATCGCGGTTCAGTGCGTCGATAACCCATTGACGGTAGCGCCATGCGTGGGGCCGCACCGTGTCTTTTTCAAAGCCGTCGCTGTCGGCGTACCGCGCCAGGTCGAGCCAGTGCCGGCCCCACTGCTCGCCGAAATGGGGCGACGCCAGGAGGCGGTTCACCAGCCGTTCATAGGCGTAGGGGCTTTCGTCGGAGACGAACTCGTCCACTTCCTCCGGCGTCGGCGCCAGTCCCGTAAGGTCCAGGGTCAGGCGGCGAATCAGCGTGGCCCGATCGGCTTCCGGAGAGGGCTCGATTCCGAATTCTTCCAGTTTGGCCCGCACGAAGAGGTCGATTTCGTTGCGGCAGCCCTCGGCGCTCTGGATGGCCGGCGGCTCGGGGCGTTGGGGAGGGCGGAACGCCCAGTGCTCAGGCGGCGCCGCGACGGAAGCGTCGCTCGACTCCGGCCATTCGGCTCCGCCGTCGATCCAGGCCCGAAGCAGGCCCACCTCTTCCGGAGTCAGGCGATCGCCCTCGGGCGGCATCACGAAGTCCGGATCGAGGCCCGATACGTAGCGGATCAGCCGGCTCCCGGCGCTATCGCCCGGAACGATGGAAGGTCCCGAGTCGCCGCCGCGCAGGGCGGATTCCTTGTGGTCGAGGCGGAAGCCCGCTCGCTGTCGATCGGCGCCGTGACAGCTCACGCAGCGGGCCTGTAAGAGGGGCTGAATATCGAGGTTGAAATCAACGGTCCGGTCGGCGGGGGCCGGCAGCAAGGCTGCGTCGACAGATCCTTCGTCCGCGGCTACCGAAGGAACACAAACGACTACCCCGACGAGGACCGCCCAAAGCGGGTACCTCATGTCTATGCCTCCTAACCCGGAAACCTGTGCGCCATCCTACCATAGCGTATCCCGCGGGTCCACCCGGGACTGATACGCCACGAGGCGGCCGGGGCGTCTCGCCCAAGACAAAAGAGGAGAAATGCCTCAGACCGGACGGTCAAGCGACGCCCGAGCCGCGCGATGATTCTTTACTTTTCGGCCCGGATTGTGTTTAATTAATGATGAACCGATTCATATTACAACAATAGTTGAACGCCCTCATTTCCCGATCCGGGCGAGCCCCTCGGCAGCCTGGCCTCCCGACGAAACGAGTGTAGAAGCAAGTTTCCCCGAAAGGCATTGTTCCCCTTCCGCCTTCGGCCTGCGCAGCACCACGCTACGGGCGCTCTCCATGCTCCTTTCTGTGCTGTACGCGGAGAATCCTTCTCCTCACTCTCCGTGCGGGATGGGTCTGATGCCTTTGTTTCGTGGCCTCGCCCCGGTTGTCGGTCTTTTGCGTCCCTCTCATTCGTCCGTTTGATTCGGAGCCGCTTCGGCTCCAACCCAACGACGCTCCCACGCGGCGGGGCGATATCCCGCCCGTCTTCCATCAAGTCAAGGATCATCCTACGATGGCAATCACGCTCAAGAAAGAGTATCTCCGACGTTACCGCGACATCGCGGTGCTTCTTTACAAGTACGGCCGTTCCGATCTGGCGAAGCAGGTGGGGCTCGACGAAGCCCTGGGCCAGGAGCTTCAAGCGCGCGACGAGGAACAGGTCGCCCGAGCCGAAGAGCTGGCCGATGACCTCGAAGAGTTGGGACCCACCTTTGTAAAGCTCGGCCAGTTGCTCTCGACCCGGGCCGATCTCATTCCGGCGGCCTACCTGCAGGCCCTCAGCCGGCTCCAGGACAGCGTCAAACCCTTTCCCTTTGAAGACGTGGAACGCATCGTGACCGAGGAACTGGGGGTGAAACTCACCAAGGCCTTCCTCGAATTCGAGGAGAAACCCCTCGCCTCGGCCTCCCTGGGCCAGGTGCACCGGGCCGTCCTCCACAAAGGACAGCAGGTGGTCGTGAAGGTGCAGCGTCCCAACGTGAAGGACACCATCGTCAACGATTTTGCCGCCCTCAAGGAGATCGCCGGGTTCCTCGAGAAGCACACCGACCTGGGGCGCCACTACAAGTTCGAAACGACCCTCGATGAGTTGGCCGAGTCGATCATGCTCGAGCTGGATTACCGCCAGGAGGCCAAGCACCTCGTGATCCTCGGCCAGAACCTCCAGGAATACGAGCTCCTCGTCGTGCCCCGGCCCATCGAGGACTACACCACCTCACGTGTGCTCACCATGGAGTACATCAAGGGAACCAACCTCACCGACCTCAACCCCGTGGTCCTGACCGAACTCAACGGCCAGGCCCTGTGCGACGAGCTCTTCGCCGCCTACCTCAAGCAGATCCTGGTGGACGGCTTCTTCCACGCCGACCCCCACCCCGGCAACGTGCTCCTGACCCAGGACCGTCGGATCGCCCTCCTGGACCTGGGCATGGTGGGCCATCTCAGCGGCGAGGTGCAGCAGGACCTCATCAAGCTGCTCCTGGCCATCAGCGAAGGACGGGGCGAAGACGTGGCCGACGTGGGCATGAAACTCGGCCGTCAGCGCGAGAACGCCCGGAAGCAGGAGTTCCGCCAGCGCGTGGGCGCCCTCGTGGCCAAGAACAAGAACGTCGAGATGGCCGAGATCGAGACGGGCCGCGTCGTCATGGAGATTTCGCGGCTCGCCGGCGAGTGCGGAATCTTTCTGCCCACCGGCATGACCATGCTGGGCAAGACGCTGTTGAACCTCGACCGCGTGGCCCGCGTGCTCGACCCCAAGTTCGACCCCAACGCCTCCATTCAGCGCCATGCCAAGGAGCTGATGCAGCGCAAAATGTCGGGGAAGGTGTCGACGGGGACCCTGTTCCACAGCGTCCTCGAGACCACCGACTTCGTGCAGAAGCTCCCCGACCGCCTCAATAAGATCTTCGACCTGGTGGCGAACAACAAGCTCAGCATGAACGTGAACGCCATTGACGAGGAAATGCTCATCAATGGCCTCAACAAGATCGCCAACCGGGTGACTTCGGGCATCATCTTTGCCGCGATGATCATCGGGGCCGCCCTGATCATGCGCATCGAGACCAATTGGAAGCTCTTCGGGTACCCGGGTCTGGCGATCATCTTCTTCATCATCGCCGCCGCCGGGGGCCTGTACCTGGTCTACAACGCCATGTTCAAAGACCCGAAGGACGCGAAGAAGGCCGCCGAACACGAAGAATCGTAAGAACGTTCGCAACGCTCCATAACGAGGGCGGGGGCGGACCCCGAAGATAATGGGTCCGCCCCCGCCGGGGAGCCGTCCAGGAGGCGATGCGCTACTCGATGTTGTCGCGCTCCCGCCGCTTCATCCGCCGCGCCTTGTCGACGTTGGCGTTGTAGTCCAGGGAGCCGCCCTCGTTTAATTCCTCTTCTTCCTCGAAGTCGTCCGACCCTTGTTCCATCTCGTTTCTCAAGAGTTCTCTATTTTCGCGGTCCAGGTCTTCGTCGATGTTGAAACCGGGACGCTGCGATTTATCTCTTCGTGCCATCGGATGATCTCCCGACAAACCCGGCCCGTGAGCCGGGTGGTCCGTCGTGGTTGACTGGGTTCAATGGGAGGGGGGCGCGTTGCGGGCGTGCGGGGACGATGCACAGGAATTGCGGTGTCACTGCGGATGGGGGAGAAGTGACGGGGACCGATGCAGGTCACCACGAGGAAAGCAACGCATGTGCACCGCTCCGGCGCCGAGGCACGCGCGCCGTTAAACTGAGAAGGCCGTCCCGACCCGGCATCCCGAGCCGAGGCCTCCGTACAGGAAATGTAACAGCAAAGTCGCTTTGGCGTCAATAAATCCGAAGCCACCGGCGTCCGCCCCGCGCATCGCAGGACTACGAGGACGGCACTCGATGGGCTCCTGAGCCATGCCCCCACCCGCCGTAGGACTACGAGGACGGCGCTCGAAGGGTTCATGAGGTACCGCCTCCCCGTCATTGCGAGGAGCGGCTCCATGTACAAGTGATTACGAAAGGAGGGGTTACGTGGCATTGGCCCTCGACGCTTGTGGGCGCCAATACAGAGCGACGCGGCAATCTCACCTGAGCCTTTGATCAAGAT
>CAYVOE010000236.1:1137-8098 GCA_964452795.1 uncultured Nitrospiraceae bacterium | reverse complement strand
GAGCACCCGTTTTTTCGAGCCCTACCGCGACAAGTCCGTGGCGGGGATGGCGGAAGTGGTGCGGCGGGCGGTGGCCGGGGAAGACCTGAGCCTGATCGTGCAGGACGCCTCGGGTCGGGTCCTGGGCCACATCTTCTTCATGAACGTGGGACACGAGGTGCCCCACCTGGGGATAGGGCTCCGAGACGACTGCCAGAACTGCGGTCTGGGGAGCGCCCTCTTCGTTTATCTCATCGGATTGGGTCGCCACGTCCTGAAGAAGCGGACGATCGGGCTGACGGTGATGAAGGAGAACCGACGGGCCTTGCACGTTTATCGGAAGTACGGCTTTCAGGTGGTGCGCGACGTGACATTCCGCACGCCGGACGATTCGCACGAGCTTTGGCTGACGTTTGAAGACGAGCCGGCGGAGTCCGGAGCGGTTGGGATTGCTTAGACCTATGAAAGAGCACGACCTTTGTCTCATCGGCGTGGACGCCGGCACGACGGGCCTCAAGAGCCTGGCCTTCGACCTGACGGGGCGCACGCTGTGCCATGCGTATCGGGAGTACCCGCTCCATCATCCCGAGCCGGATGGGGCGGAGCAGGATCCCGAGGACTGGTGGACGGCCCTGGCCGAGACAGTGCGGGAAGTGCTCGAGAAGGGGCGGATCGATCCGCGGCGCGTGGCGGGCCTGAGCATATCCTTCCAGGGCAGCACGGTGGTGGCCCTCGACGAGGAGGGCGCGCTGCTTCGGCCGGCCATCTCCTGGCTGGACACCCGCGTCACCCACGTCCCCACCAACGGGAAATACCTCGATGAGGACGAGCTCTTTGCCCTGACGGGGCTGCGCTTTTATCCGGGCTGGACGGCGTGCATGCTTCAGTGGCTGGCGCACCGGGAGCCCGAGGTCCTGCGGCGGACGCGGCACTTCCTCTCGGTGGGAGACTATTTGATCTACCGGCTGACGGGGGCGGTGGCGACGGACTGCTCGGGGGCGAGCCGGACCCGGATGATGGACCTCGAGAAGATGGAGTGGTCTCCGGCGATCCTGCGCAGCCTGGGGGTGTCGGAATCGCAGCTTCCGCCCATCGGCCCTTCGGGGAAAGTGGCGGGCAAGGTATCGGCGGCGGGGGCGCAGGCCACGGGCCTCGCCGAGGGCACGCCGGTGGCGCTGGGGGGCTTCGACCAGAGCTGCATGGCCCTGGGTTCGGGGGCGGTGTCGCCCGACACGGCGATGGTGTCCCTGGGCACGGCGACCATGGTGGTGGTGTCGTCTCCGACGGCCACGGTCGATCCCCAGCGGCGGATCATCACGTCGTGCCACACGATTCCCGATACCTACACCCTTCAGGGACCCGTGATGACCACGGGGGCGGTGCTTCGGTGGTGGCGGGACCACTTCTTTCCCGATCGCAACGGCGACATCTACGGCGAAATGGATCGCATGGCGGCGAGTGTGTCGCCGGGGGCGGAAGGGCTGGTGGTGTTTCCCCATTTCAGCGGGGCGGGCGCGCCTCACTGGGACCACAACCGGCGCGGCGCCATCGTGGGGCTGAGCCTGAGCCACAGCCAGCGCCACGTCATCCGGGCCATCCTCGAGGGCGTGGCCATGCGGATCCTGGACAACCTCGAGGTGATCGAGGGCCTCGGGTTCCGCATCGACACGGTGCGCCTCGTGGGCGGCGGCGCCCGGAGCGCTTTGTGGACCGAGATCATCGGCGACGTGCTCGGCAAGAACCAGGTCCGCATCCCTCAGGCCGAAGTGGGCACCCTGGGCGCGGCCATGCTGGCCGGCCTGGCCGTGGGGATCTTCGCGGATGTGGACGACGCGGTGGCGCGGATGGTTCCCGAAGGCGTGCGCACGGGATTCGATGCGGATCGGCACGCGGCCTATGGGCCCGTTCGGCAACACTACCTCGACGTGGCGAGCCACCTCTACGGTCCGTCGCGCGAGGAATGGGCGGACATGGCCGCCTCCAACCGGGGCGCGTAGAGGCGAGGGAATTGGGAACATACAGACAAGTGGCCGGCGATGGGTCGGGCCGGGGTGTGTGGGTTTGCCCGCGGCCGGAAGGACAAGCAACAACCCATTAACTCTCATCAGGAGGAGTTTATCGCAATGCGGCAGACGGTGAGTGAGAACTTGGACCTCAAGACATTGAACGAGAATGACCTGCCCATCATGGTGACCGAGTCGCCGGGGCCGAAGTCGCTCGAGATTTGGGACAAGGAAACGCAGTACATTTCCCCCGGGCTTTCGGGGTCGACCCTGACGAGCAAGCTCGTGCTCGACGAAGGGTATATGAGCTATCTGAAGGACGTGGACGGCAACGTCTACATCGACTTCAGCTCGGGCGTGGTGATGACCAACCCCGGCCACTGCCATCCCAAGGTGGTGAAGGCACTCGTCGAGCAGACCGAGCTGCTGATGAACGTGCACGACCACGCGGTGCCGAACCGCTGGGAGCTGTGCAAGAAGCTGGCCGACATCACCCCCGGCCGCTTGAAAATGACCCAGCTCTACTCGGGCGGCACGGAGACGGTGGAAGCGGCCATCCGGCTGGCCAAGTCCTTTACGGGCGGCACGGAAGTCATCGGTTTCTGGAACGGCTTCCACGGCAAGACGCTGGGCTCGCTGGCCCTGGACGGCACGGGCTTCTCGAAGGGCTTCGGTCCGCTGGCGCCCGGATTCCACAAGGTGCCCTATCCGAACCCCTACCGGCCGGTGTTCGAGACGACGGACCAGTACATCAATTTCATCGACCGCTACATCGACAATTGCGTCGTCGGGAAGCTGGCCTGCATCATTGCGGAGCCCATCCAGGGTGCGGGCGGCACGGTGATTCCGCCGGACGACTTCTTCCCGAAGCTCAAGGCCCTGACCGAAAAGCGCGGCTGCCTGCTGATCATCGACGAGATCCTCACGGGCTTCGGCCGCACCGGCAAGATGTTCGCCATTGAATACTCCGGTATCGAGCCCGACATCCTGCTCATGGGCAAGGGCATGGGCTGCGGCTTCCCGGTAGGGGCGCTGATCTCGCGCGAGGAGATCATCAAGGCCATGCCGTTTGCCAAGGCCAGCGGCGGGTCCACCAGCTTCGGCGGCAACCCCATGGCCTGCGCGGCGGCCATGGCGAACATCCAGGCCCTCGAGGAAGACAACTGCATCGAGAACGCATCGAAGGTGGGTGCGAAGATGCTCGAGCGCGTCGGCGCCATGAAGGACAAGCATCCGCTCATCGGCGACGTGCGCGGCCGCGGCCTGCTGATGACGGTCGAACTCGTCAAGGATCGCAACACCAAGGAGCAGGCTCGGGAAGAAGGCAAGCAGATCTTCCTGAAGATGCTCAACAAGGGCGTGCTTACGATTACGCCGGGCGCCAACCTCCGGTTCGCTCCGCCGCTCTGCATCTCCGAGACCCTCATGAACAAGGCCATCGACATCTTCGAAGAGTCGCTGACCGAGGTCGAGAAGGAGATGGGATACCGGTAGCGTTCCGTGACGGACACCGGTGATTCGTCGCCGGTAACGAGCGTATCCGGGACACCGATTCGGGACGGCGCGGGGGAGCGATCCCCCGCGCCCTGCCCCGGGAGCCGCGCGGACAGCCGGGCGGCCTCCGGGAGAGGCGTACGACCCGAGTTTCGGGATCGAGTCTCAGGAGGGTGTCGTGTCAGTAGTTGCGCTGGAGAGCCTATCCCGGTACGTAGACATCCCGCCGAACGCGCGGAAGCTGCTCGAAAAAAGCGAGAAGGAGATCAAGTGCACGTTGTCGATGCGGATCGACGACGGCGCCCTCATCGAAGCGGACTGTTACGTTGTTTACCACTGCTGCGTGCGGGGTCCGGCCAAAGGCGGGATCCGCATGAACGCGGCGGTGACCATGCAAGAGACGCGCGAGTTGGCCGAGCGCATGACCTACAAGTCGGCGCTGGTCGGCATACCCTTCGGAGGCGGCAAATCGGGCATCGCCATCGATCCCGCCGGCCTCAGCCGATTCCAGAAGACGGCGCTGCTGCGCGAGTACTGCCACGTCCTGAGGCACGAGCTCGAGCACAGCGAGTACATCCCCGCGCCCGACATGGGCACCAACCCCACGGACATGGCCGTGATCTACGGCCGCCTCGACCGCCTCGACGTGGTGACGGGCAAGCCGCCGCGCATCGGCGGGCTCCCGGGGCGCAACGAGGCCACCGGCCGGGGCGTGGCCTATACCTGCGCGTGGGCCAGCGAGCGGTACCTGGGCGGGCCCGTGGCGGGAAAGCGGGTGGCGGTCCAGGGCTTCGGTAACGTGGGATCGTGGTCGGCCCGTTTCCTGGCCGAGCTGGGCGCGCGCATCGTGGCCCTTTCCGACATTACCGGCGGGATCGCGTCGGACGACGGTTTCGATCTCGGGGAAATTGACGCGTGGCTGGCGGAGGGCAAGGCCCTTGCCGACTTCCCCGGCGGTCAGCGCATCGAGAACGAGGACGTGCTGGCCTACGACGCGGAGATCCTGGTCCCGGCGGCGACGGGCAACCAGATCACCGGTCCCGTGGCGGAACGGGTTCAGGCCCGGCTCATCGTGGAGGGCGCCAACGGACCCGTCACCGAGGACGGCGACATTGTGCTGGCGGACCGGAGCATCGTGACGGTGCCCGACGTGCTGGCCAACTCGGGGGGCGTCATCGCGTCCTACGTGGAGTGGCGCAACGCCAAGTCCGGCAGCGTCACCGACAAGAAAGACACTTACGGCGCCATCGAGCGGACGATGCGCCGGGCCTTCGACCAGGTGATCGAGGCCTCGGACGAGTTCGGAATCCCGTTGCGGACGGCGGCCCATGCCGTGTCGGTGCGGGAAGTGGTGGAGGCCATGAAAGACCGCGGCTGGGTGTGAGTCCCGCACGACGGCGCCCGGCCCGTACCTCGGAGTTTGGATCGCGCCGTCGAAACGGGCCAATCGACGGCGAATGACGAAACTCGACATGTCGCTTCCCGAGCCGCGCCGGTTGAATCGCAGGATCCGTCGGATTCGGCAGGCGGATCCGGCCGGCGCACGTGAGGAGCAGGACGGATGCGGTTGAGCAACAGCGTGTTGGCCGGAGCCCTACTGGCGTCGGCGGCATTGACGGCAGAGGCGGAGGATTCTATCCCCCGGATTCCGTTGGAGGGGATGATCGTCTCCGGACCGGCCCTTCCCTCGGAGGCGGAACTGCTGGCGGTGGGGCATTTTGTTCGGGAAGTGTGCCGCATCACCGGCTACGAAATGCCTCAGGCCTGGGGAGCCGCGCCTTCCGACGCGCGCGCGATCCGCGTGGGCCGTGCGTCGGAACTGCCCGGCGTGAGCCAACGGGTCGGCTCCGATGCGTTGAACGCGATCGACGCGAGCGTACGCGAGTCGTCCTACGTACTCTATGCCGACAAGGGCGGCATCGTCGCCGCCGGCCTCGGGACGGAAGGGACGCCTCGAGCGGCCCTGGGGATTTCCTACGCCCTGGCGGAACTGCTGCGGGAGCTGGACATCGTCGACGGACGGTGGAGCTTCGGCGGCGTGGACGGCGCGCCGACGGTGCGGTCGCCGAAGGTTCCGCATCGCACGCTGTACATCATGAACAGCGTGGGCTGGGCGGCGCGGGGCCTGTCGCTGGACTACGACAATCCCCAGTCTCTCGAGAACTACGTGGACGCCCTCATCGACGCGGGGTACTCGCGGCTGGCCTTCTGGCAGTGGTACATGATCTACCTCTATCCCGGGAACTACGACGATAGGCGGGACGAGAACCAGCGGATCCACCGGGGGATGCGTCATCTCCTGGACTACGGGCGTCGGCGGGGCCTCGAGATCTACCACATGCTGACCCCCATGCACGCCAATCCCGACCTCCTTCCCGACGATCCCAAATTTACCGCGACGGGCTACTACGGCCGCACCAGCGTGTGCTGGAGCCAGCCCGAGGCGAGGGAACTCGCCCGATCGATGGCGCGCCACGAAATGGAATACTACGGTCCCGTCGACGGATACGTCGTGTGGTTCTACGATCCGGGCGGCTGTTTCTGCGACGCGTGTTGGGTCAACCAGGGAAAGAACCTCTTCGAGCAGCTCATGCTGGTGGTGGACCTGGCGAGATCCATCAGCCCCGACGCGGCCTTCGAGGCGGTCCTGTGGCCGGTCTGGTGCTTCCACGAAGAGCAGTGGGGGATTAACTTCCCCCGGGAGGACGTGAAGGTCTTCGTGCGCGAGTTCCTCGATCGGGCCCTCGCGGAGTTTGGTCCGCGCAACCTCACCATCATGGACAGTTGCGATATTTCCTTCCCCGAGTACGAATTTACGATCTACGACGGCACGGTGAAGCCCGAGGAGTTCAAGCGGAACGGCTTCATGCACCGGGTGCTGGGCACGCCCGGCGAGGCCTCTTATCCGTTCTCGCCCTTCCAGTTCCGGTTCATCGACGAAGTGGTGGGCGAGGCGCGCGACCGCGGGCTCGAGGAATCGCTCTTCTCGGCCATCTACATCGGCAGCACGTTCCCTTCGGTGTATGCCTTCGCCGCCACGCTGTGGCACGACGGCGACGGTGTGGCCGAGACCATCCGCCGTTACGCCGCCTCCGTGGCCAAGGGCGATGCCCGCGCCCCGTTCATCGAGTTGCTGACGGCCCTCGAGGACGTCCAGGACGCCGACACGTACGAAGCGAAAGACGCCGCCCTTCAACGGGCCGAAGAGGCCTGGAAGGCGGTGGACGGGAGCGCCCATTTCTACGCGAGCCGGGACTGGATGCGGGGCTACCTCATCGCCCAGCGCCGGTACCTCGAGATGGCCCGCGCGAAGGACCAGGAAACGTTCGATGCCGAGTACGGGCGGCTCCGAGAGGAACTGAGCGCCATCCCCATGTACCAGGACTATGTCGAATCCACCCTGAATCCGGAGCTGTGCGTCAAGTTCCATGTCATGGGCTACTGGCGCGGACCCGTGGGCGATCCCAGCACCGTGGGTCTGCCCG
>CAYVOE010000236.1:0-1127 GCA_964452795.1 uncultured Nitrospiraceae bacterium | reverse complement strand
CGGAGGCGACGCCGGAGGGGCCAAATGGATCGGCGTACCGGATGCGAAGCGGTAGTGTCGCTCGCCGCGAGATGCGATTGCGGAGGTTTTTGATGAGATTGATGGGAGCGGTAGCGGCAATCCTGGGTGCGACGACGAGCCTGGGCCACGCATCGCCGTCGGAGGTGTTCATCCCGGCGGAAGGCCTCGTCGTCTGCGCGCCGGGAGAAATCACCGAGGCGCGGGCCCTGGCCCTGCAGCATTTCGCCCGGGAAATGGAGCGTTTCACCGGGGAACGGCCGGCGCAATTCTGGGGCCCCGTGCCTTCTTCGCGGCCGGCGCTGGTGGTCGGTAACCGCGCCGACCTGCCGGATTCGCTTGGCGCCGACATCGTGGAACGGGCCGGCACGTCTGACCCGGATCGGCTGCGCCAGTCCTACGTATTGACGGCTTCGGAAGCCGGCGGGGGCCTGATCACCGCGGCGGGGCTCGGCGACGACCGTACGGCGCGGGACTACCTGGGCCTCGGCTACGCCCTGGCCGATTTGATCCGCCGTCTGGATCTGCGGGACGGCCGATGGGGATTTACCTTGCCGGCCGAGCCCATCGTCGAGTCGCCGGGCATGCCCCAGCGTACCCTCTACTTCGCCAACACGCCCAACCCGCCTCCGGGGCTTTCGTTCATGTCCATGACCGAGGACGAGCGGCGCGATTACGTGGACTTCCTGGTGGCCGCCGGATATTCGCGCCTGTCCTTCTGGCAGGTCTATCCCGGTTACCTCTATCCCGGCAGCTTTGAATCGAACCGCGCCGCCAACCAGCGCCAGCACCAGGTCACGCGGTCCATCCTCGAGTATGCACGGCGCCGAGGCATTGAGGTGGTTCAGCACATCACGCCGGCGTACATCGATCCCGCCCTTCTGCCGGACGACCGCAAGTATCTCGGCGTGGGGTGGTACACGGAGAAGACCGGCCACGGCGGCATCTGCTGGGCCCAGCCCGAAGGCCGGGAGATGGCGCGGAAGGTGGCGCGCCACGAAATGGAATACTACGGCCCGGTGGACGCCTACCTCGTGTGGTTCTACGACCCCGCGGGTTGCTTCTGCCACGAGTGCCGGCCCCGGCAGGCCGAGATGATCTACGACCAG
>CAYVOE010000235.1:0-8102 GCA_964452795.1 uncultured Nitrospiraceae bacterium | reverse complement strand
ACAGTCCCGTCCCATGGTTAACCTGCATCGCTATGTATGTATCCCCTTCGGGGAATTTTCAGCGGGTGGGAGCGATGCGGCAACGGCTGCAGCGTATGGCGGGTCGGGGCGCCGCGGTTCTATCCCTTTCGGGGAAGCGCACGAGGGCGGATGGCGAGCCTGGAGGGGCTTTCGAAGCTCAACAGGGGCGGGGAGCCGCAGTATGGAGCCTGTACACGAAACGGGAACCGCTTTCACGGTTCCCGCTTTATTCCTGTGTCTGATTGAAATACGGAAGCAGACTAGTTGTTCTTCCGGCGACGCAGCTTGCGGAGGGCCAGGCAGCCCATCCCCAAGCCGCCGAGGGCCACCCCAGCCGGCAGCGGCACGACCACGGTTGGCAGAGTGGCCGTATCAGGGACGTACAGGAAGATGTTCAGCGCCGCCAGCTCGTCCCAATCCATATTTGCGTAATCGTCCAACTCGTCCGCGGTAGCAGTCAACCCCACGTTGTAGACGTAATCTTGTCCGCCCTTGGAGTAGAAACTCCCAAACATGGGAAGGCGGGGGCTATAGAACGAGAGAGTGTACGTCTGCCCCGTTAGATTGTCCGCTTTGATGCCAAACAGCTCAAAACCAACGGGAAACCCCGGATTACTGTTTCCGTGGCTGTCGGAGGTGTAGGTATCCGGGTCTACCACGTTATTCGGCAATCCAATAAGCTCATCCTCCGTGATATTCTCGCTTACCTCGATGATTAGGTGGCTGATATCCTTTATGCCGGCCCCTGTCCCGACGTCAATCACGTACGTATACAGGAACTCGCCGGAAGCACCGCGGGTAGGGTCGAATTCGAATGTGGATGTGATCGAAACCCCTGTCCAGGACCCCACAGCGATCAACTCCGAGGGGACATCATCCAAAGTGATGCTGTGTGCACCCGTCAGGTATCCGATGGGCAAATCGAGAACGACGCCGGCGTGCGCGATGGGCACGAAGAGTGCCATACACATCACCACGCCGGCCACCACCCTGCACCTTCGACTACCAAGCGCGGTCTTCATGCTGTCCTCCTTATGATTTCGGTGCGGAAAGGCACACCGAGACTGGACCCGATCCCACCCAACCCCGAGTCGAGTAAGAGGGATGAGAGAAAAGAGCAATATCTGTGCCAGGAAAAAACCAATCGGAGCGGGAAGAGGGCGGCGGCCAATCTTGCGGGGGATCCGCGGGGATATTTCAGATTTAACCTGATTTCTGAGAAAGATTTAAGAATCATGAAGTCCCAGCACAACGGGGCGATTCCGCCGTGGGCTCGCCTCTGAGATAGGGACCGGCACACCCTGGTTAATCGGTGTGGTTAGTCAGAGTTGAGTATATTTTATCTTTCGCCCTCAGGCGCATTGAACAGGAATTTCACAGGTCAGAAAGAGGGTTCGGAGGTCCGTTCTTGCCGGCTTGAATAGGCGCTCGAGATACGGATACACACCCTCTATTCCGCAACGCCTCTCTCCAGATTCATCAACCCGCTCAGCCCTCCGGACTCGTACGCTGTCACCCGCCATTTGAAGCCAATCCGGGCATTAGTTTGCTATTCGTTTTTTTAGTGTTGTTATTGGAAATTTTGCGATAAATTCGCTCAAACGGGTTGATTTATCGGAAAATCGGTGCTATGTTCGGGGCCTTTGTTGGGCGCCGATGAAGCGCGTTACCGCTGCTACCACGGGTGCCAGGGATGGGCATCAAGGCACGTCCGGGTGGCGGAACATCGGGCGCGGCCCAGGGGAACGTGATCTTCCGTGCAACGTGGGTCTACGGGCTTGTCTGCTTGATTGACGGCCTTCACCGTGCTTTCGGATGGGTACCTTTGTGACCGCCGCTCCGTTCCGCGATCCGCCGTGCATCTCCAATCGCCGCAGGGAGGAAGAGGCACGTGAGAAAGGATTTCGCCGGGGTCGTATTGTGTGTCGCGCTGTGCGCGTGGGTCGGAGCGGGCGCGGCAGGCTCGGCGCGTGCCGAGGCGACGGAGAAGGCCAAGGCCCCGTCGAAGGCGGGCTTCTGCAGCGTGGTGTTCGATCGGACGCCGCCGGTCCAGGCCCCGCCGAAGGCGGGAGTCACGTACATATCGAAGTGGCCGGTCAACATCCGTTACGCCGAGGTGGACGATCGCGTAAGCGGGCTTTCGCACGTGGAGCTTTACGTTCGCGTGAACGACGGCTCGTGGCAGGCGGCGAAGCTGAAGCAGCACGGCCGGTCCGGAGTTTTCACCTATTCGGGCGCTTCCAAGCCCGGCACTTTCGTTTTCGGGATCAAGAGCTGGGACCGCGCGGGGAACGTGTCGCCCATGGCGACCTCTCCGGAGGTGGTGTTGGATCCGCACCCGCCCGCCGTGAAGCTGAACCCCGTATCGTCGCCGGGCGCCGGCCAGGACCTGGCGGTGTCGGGCACGGCGGCCGACAAGGAAAGCGGCGTGGCCCGGGTGGAAGTCCGCCTCAACAACGGCGGTTGGCACAAGGCCTCGGGGACCGGGTCGTGGAGCATCCGGCTTCCGGCGCCGGGTCCGGGCACCCACCGGGTCGACGCCCGGGCGGTGGATCGGGCGGGGAACGTATCGCCCGTCGTCGGGGCCTCGGTCAAGACGGCGGGGAACCGGCCGCCCAAGACGCCCTCGACGGTGACGCCCTTCGAAGGCGGATCGGTCTGGGGAGAGACGCCTACCCTCCGGGGCACGGACTACTCCGATCCGGACAAGGATCCCCAGGGCGGCAGCCGCTGGCAGGTGGCCTTCGACCCCGCGTTCAAGCGGATGGCCTACGATTCCGGCACCCTTCACGGGTCCACCGACCGCCTCGTGGTGCCCCCACGCAAGCTGAAGAGCCAACAACGGCACTGGTGGCGCCTGCGCTACCTTGATTCGCGGGGCGCATGGTCGGAGTGGTCGGCCCCGGCCTATTTCGACACGCCCACGGCGTACTACGTCGAGGAAGCCCTCCCCGCCCACCGAGAGGCCCGGCCCGAGCACACCGTGGCCGGCAACAGCCCCCTGGCGGTCCGGTTCCGGCCGGGAACGGCGGTGGACCTCGATTCCTTCTGGGGCGAGGTGACCCTGAACAACAAGCGGCTCGACGGCGAGTGGAAATTCTACCTGCCCGAGGGCGGCGCCCACGACATCTGGCTGGTGTTCGTGCCGGCGAAGCGGATGACCCCGGGCGCCCTGGTGCGGCTCGAGGCGGGCGCCGACACGCACAGGGGCGCCGCCATCGAACCGGTCGAGGTGACGTATGTCCCCGACAAGGAGTCGCTGAAACTCTCGAAGACGGGGGCGCCCGAGCTCCGGTTCGCCAAGGAGCCCCACGTGGACGGCCTGCCGCGGGGCATGGCCCAGCCCCGGTCGCCGGTGTATCGGCTGGGTCCGGCCACGGTCTTCGAGCAGCCCGTCGAGCTCCAGATCCCCGTGGCGTCGGAGGCCGACGTTCCGGGAACGGACCTCTATTACTACAGCGAGTCCATGGATCTGCCCGGCTGGTACAAGGGCGACAACGTGGCGGGATGGCTGGTGCCCGGCAGCCGGCGCGTAATTCGGTCGGGCAAGAAAATCTACCTTCGGTACCTCGTCAACCACGCGGGCGTGGTCCAGTTGGGCCGCCCCTAGGTCCGAGAATACCAGGCACCATGCGTTGCCGCCTCCGGAGCCGGCGAGACGGCGGTGTCCGGGGGCGGCGGACCTCTGCTATGATGGCCTTCGGGACAACACGGCAGGACGGACCATGGCACGCTTTACACGGCGCGGATTCCTCGAGCGGGCGAGTCTCGCGGCGGGCCTGGCGACGTGGGCGGGCTCGGGCGCGGCGGGCGCGGGCGAGGAGGCCGTCACCGTCGCGGCGTTCAACGATCACCACGTCATCGACGCCGAGAGCACCCGGATCGTGTCGGTGGCGGTGGCGGCGGTGAACGCGTTGAAGCCCGTACACTTCACGGTGATCCTGGGCGACCTGACCGAAAACGCCCGGCCGGAAGAGTTCGATCTGGTGAAGGACGCCCTGTCGAAGCTCGAAACGCCGTACCGGGCGGTGCCGGGCAATCACGACGTGACCTCGACGGCCGTGTCGGGCTACCGGGACTACCACCGCTGCTTCGAAGACGCCAACTGGATCGAGGAGATGGGCGGCTGGACCTTCATCGGGATCGACTCGTGCGAAGGCCGGGCGACGGTGGCCCAGATCCCGTTGCGGACGGTCCTGTGGCTGAATGAACAGCTCCGGGAAATCCCGAAAGACCGACCCATCGCCCTCTTCACCCACCATCCGTTGAACCCCAGCGTGCCCAAGGTGCGGGCGAAGAACGCCGACACCCTCCTCTCGAATTTCTCGGAACACCGGCTCAAGCTGGTGGCGGCGGGACACTTCCACGGGAACCTCGAGGAGCGCAAGGACGGCGTGCTCTTCACGACCACGGCCTGCTGCTCCACGACCCGGCCCAACCACGACCTGACGGTCCTCCGGGGTTTCCGCCTGTTCCAGTTCAAGGGCGACGAGGTGAAGACCGTGACGGTGGGCCTGGGACCGCGGGAAGAGTCCAAGGAAGGGCCGCCCGCCGAGCCGTCGCCCCGCCGGGCGGGTCCGAGGGAGCGTGCGTGAACGAGTTCCGGTCCTGGCTCCGCGACCTGGGCGACCCCGGCTGGGGCGGCTGGGGCCTGATGCTCGGCTATCTGGTGGCGGCGGGGCTGTGTGGGGCGGCGGCGCGACGGGCGATGCGCGCGCCTTCGGGAAACGCGACGGTCCTGTGGACGGTGGCGACGGGGTTGATGGCGCTCCTGGGGATCAACAAGCAGCTCGACCTTCACCTGCTGGCCTGGCTCCTCCTTCGGCGTCTGGCCCACGCTCAGGGCTGGTACGATCACCGGCGCGCCGTCGCCGCCGCCGTCGCGGGGATCACGGTCGCGGGCGGGCTGACGGTCCTGGCGGGGTTGCTGCGCGGAGGGGTCGGCGCCGGGCGGAGCGGCCGCCTCGTCGTCGCGGGGTTCCTGGCCCTCCTCGCCTACGCCGTCGTGCGGGAGTACACCTTCGGCAAGCTCGACACCGTTCTCGGCACCCGGGTCGCCCATCACTCTTTTCGGGCCTTCGAGGCCGCCGGCATCGCCCTGGTCTGCGCGGGGGCTCTCACGGCCCATCGGCGCCCTCCGACATAGGCAGGGTCTTACGAATGCCATTTACCGAAATCCGCAGTTCTCGAGGATCTGCCGTCATGGACGGCTGCGGCCTGTGTCTTTCTCGAAAAACCAGAAAACAGGGAATGAGACCGGGTACGCGGACTCATCGAAGGCTGCGGGGCACCGGGGCGCCCGGGGCCTGCCCCTGGATCCGGCTGAATGGCGGCTCCCCGGATCTCCCAAAGGCTTGCGGGCGACGGTTGCAACTCCTTTGAGTTTCCCTGTTTGGCCGATCCGCCGTCCCTATCCGACCTATGAAACCCCGCAGAATAATGCTTTTAAGTGAATTTTATGCGTTGGAAACGAATAGTACGGATTTCCCGGTTGCCAGAATCCCCTTTTTGTGGTAGAGTCCCGACCAACAAGGGGCTGCACGGCATCGAGCGAGCCATGGAGGGCGGCGATGCACGGCAGATGACAGAGCGAATGTTTCGTACCGTGCAGATCTGAAGCGACGCCCGCGGGGGCGGGCCTCTCGGCGTAGGGTTTGGCGAGCACCTCGTATCCGGAAGCGCCTCGAGACGAGGAAGCGGCATGTCTCTGGGGGATGTGCCGCGGGCGAAAGGAACGGGGATCGGCGCGCGCCAAAGGCTGGGCCGGGGAAGAGGATCGTCCTTGGGGGCGCCAGGAACCGACTAAGGGGATTTCCGGATGGCAACGAGGTTCTGGGCATTTGTGGCAGGGGCGCTGATCGTGGGGCTTCCGGCGGGGGCGGTCACGGCGGTGCTGGAAGTCAAGGAAGACGGCATGTACACGAAGATGAAGCAGAACGTGTACAAAGGCGCCTCGCTTACCAATTACTACGCTCCGCTGCCGGTCTTTTTCGAGGGCTGGCGGTCCTATCCGAAAACAGACATCGTGGAGTACCGCTGGGACTTCGGCGACGGATCGCCGTTGTACTACGGGTTCAACGCGGCCCACGTGTACGAGAATCCGGGCACGTATACCGCTTCGCTGACGGTGACGGACAAGGCGGGTCGGACGTCGAAGGCCCAGATTCGGATCACCGCGCGGACGCCCAACGGCAAGGTGTACTACGTGGACTCGGCGAAGGGGAGCGACTCGAACCCCGGCACGAGCCCGTCGGCCGCCTGGCGCACGGCCACCCATGCCTTCAAGGGGATGACGAACAACCGCTACAAGCCGGGGGACCGGATACTCTTCAAGCGGGGCCAGGTCTTCACCTTCGAGGCGGGCAAAGTGACCCCGGGCCACTACTCCACGGGCTACGGCTACAGCTTCGGGGCCTACGGCGAAGGGCCGAAGCCCATCATCCAGAAGGTCGGCAAGGCCACGACGGCCATGATCAAGATGGCGTCGGTGGGCCTGGCGCACTGGGCCCTGTGCGACCTCGAGTTCCGGTTGACGTCGCCGGAAGGGATCCCGGCGGGGGACTTGTTCACCTGCTCGATGCAGGCCCACAACCTGCTGTTCCTTCGGGTGGACGTGCGCGACATGAACTACGGCATCGGCCTGAGCGGAGGATTCAAGGACCGGCGCATCAGCGGCGTGTTCCTGCAGGACTGCGACTTCTACAACTCGAACAACGTGATGTTGTTTGCACGGTGCGTGCGGCTGGCGGTGCTCAACAGCAACTTCGACCTGTCGAACAACCACCTGGCGTACATTTCGTACCTGGACCGGGGCGTGCTCGACGGCAACAGCTTCACCCGGCCGCCCTTCGGCCGCACGGCGATCCGGGTCTGCGCCGCCACGGAATCCACCCACCCGACAAACAACATCTGCATCACGAACAACTTCTTCAAGGGCTGGATCGATCCGCAGACGGAAGGGGCGGCCCACAACGGCAAGGGGTTCCGGTACACCTGGCAGCTCGTGGACCTCAGCCCCAACACCACCAGCAACTACGGGATCAAGCAGATCTACTTTGCGAACAACAAGGTGGTGGACGCGGAGACCCTGCTGGTGATGGGCAACTGCGAAGACGTGACGGTGGAGAACAATTACTTCTACACCAACGACACGTATCAGACGCCGTACCGCATCCAGTTCGGATCGCATTTCGAGACGCGCCCGCTGGTGGACATCCGGTTCCGGAACAACACCATCGTGTCCAACGAAGCGCGGCGCTACCACGCGGGCATCATCGGCATCCTGTACTATAAGGGAAGCCCCTACCGCGGTTTCACCAATCACTCGCAGATCCAAATCCACAACAACACCGCCGATCTGAGGAACTGCAACGGCGCGCCGTTCATCTACATCCAGGACCCGTACCACGGCCAGCCCCAGCAGATTAAGAGCGACCACAACACCCTCTACACCCCCGGGTTCGCCCCCGGTTATTTCAACCTGTTCCAGATCGGGGGGGACTACCACAACTACAACCTCATCGACATGGCCGAGTGGCGCGCGCGCACCGGCAACGATCGCAACAGCCGGATCGCGGGATCCGTGACTCAGCTCCTTGAACCCGTCCTCGGACAAGCGAAAGGACTGATTCCGAAGGCCCCCGAGCCGGTTGAGCCCACCTACGCGTTCTGCCCCATCGGAGTCGAGGAAGGGCTTTAAGCGCCGATAGTCCGCGACGCGGCGATTTCACCCGAGGTACCGGGCCAGGGAGGAGGCCATACCACGGGTGAGATTGCCGCGTCGCTCTGTATAGGCGCCCACAGACGGTACGGGCGGGGCCGAAGCGGTGGCTCCTCTCGCAGGGACTCCCGTGGGGGGCGTTTCTCGCGACGACGGACTGAGGCTCGGCCTGCGGTGATTCTCGAAGGGGTTGGATGTGCGGCGCGTCGGCCCGGAGAGCGCCGTAACCGCTCCGGCATCACCATCCGCCTGCGGAGAATTCCCCGAAGGGGATACATAATTTAGCCCAGGGTCAGCGAGCGAAGCGAGCGCCACCCTGGGTACACCGACACCACCCCCGTTCTTTTCCCCGAAGGGGATA